>USLQ01000067.1 GCA_900555545.1 uncultured Oscillospiraceae bacterium
GTTTGTCTACCGGGAGGGGATGCAGTTCCCGCCGGCATTTATCTGGCAGTCCATGAGTGACGGGCTGATCAACTATCAGACCTCGCTCGACCTGTGCCGTACCCTCAAGCAAAAGCTGAATACCCCGGTTGAAATGCACCTGTTCCCCTATGGGGACCATGGTCAGGGCCTGGCGACCCAGGGCGAAAAGGCTGACGACCTCGCCTGTGTATGGGGCGATCTTTGCAACCGATGGCTGCTGCACTACGGATTCTGACGCGATACATAAAAATATTCTAAGAATATTTGGAGGAAAATAATGAAGCATCAAAACATTATCAGCCAACTCACACTGGAGGAAAAGGCGGGGTTATGCTCCGGCTTGGACTTCTGGCATTTAAAAAATGTCGAGCGCTTGGACATCCCGTCCGTTATGGTATCGGACGGCCCCCACGGCCTGCGGAAGCAGCAGGGTAAGGGGGACCACCTGGGCCTGAACGAGAGCGTTCAGTCAACGTGCTTTCCCACGGCTGTCACCACCGCCAGTTCCTGGGACCGTGACCTGCTCCGCCAAATGGGCGAGGCGCTGGGGGAGGAGGCGCTTGCCGAACAGGTGAGCGTCATTCTGGGCCCTGGTACCAATATCAAGCGCTCCCCTCTGTGCGGGCGGAATTTTGAATATTTTTCCGAGGATCCCTATCTCGCCGGTGAGATGGCGGCGGCCTATATCAACGGTGTGCAGTCCAAGGGGGTCGGAACCTCACTCAAGCACTTTGCGGCCAACAGCCAGGAGACGCGCCGGGATATTTCCAATTCCGTTATGGATGAGCGCACCCTGCGGGAAATTTATTTGGCGCCGTTTGAGAAGGCGGTTCGGCAGTCCCAGCCGTGGACGGTGATGGCAGCCTACAACCTGTTAAACGGCGTATACTGCGCGGAGAATGAGAAGCTGCTGGACGATATCCTGCGTAAGGAGTGGGGATTTGAAGGCATTGTTGTGACGGACTGGGGCGCGGAGAACGATCGTGTGCGCGGTCTCAAGGCCGGTCAGAATCTGGAGATGCCCGCGTGTGATGGGATCAATGATGCCAAGCTCGTGCAGGCTGTGATCAGCGGTGATCTGGAGGAGTCCGTGCTGGATGAGGCGGTGGATGCCATCCTCGATCTGATTTACCGCGCAGCCGAAACGCTGCAAAAGAATAAAGGCGCGACATATGACCGTGACGCCCACCATGCGCTGGCGCGTCAGATCGCCCGGGAATCTATGGTGCTGCTCAAAAATGACGGCCAGATCTTACCGGTTTCGGCGGGGGAGAAGATTGCAGTGATCGGCGCCATGGCACGTTCCCCGCGCTATCAGGGCGCCGGCAGCTCCAAGATCAATCCCACCCGGTTGGACAATGCCTTTGACAGCCTGTTGGAGGCGGGAATGCAGGTGATCTACTCCCCGGGCTATTTCAAAAATACGGATGAGCCGAACGAAGGGCTGGTATCACTGGCGTGCCAGGCGGCGGAGCGGGCTGATAAGGTGCTCCTGTTCGCAGGGCTGACGGAGTCCTACGAGTCCGAGGGATATGACCGCACCCATATGCGTCTGCCCGAAAACCAGGAGGCATTGATTCAAGCGGTGGCGAAGGCCAACCCCAACGTGGTTGTAGTACTGGCGGGTGGTTCTCCGGTGGAGATGCCGTGGGCTGATGAGGTCAAAGGGATCCTCAACAGTTATCTGGGCGGCCAGGCGAGCGGTTCGGCTGTGGCAGATCTATTGACCGGACGCGCCAATCCGAGCGGCAAACTTGCCGAAACCTATCCTATGTGCCTGGAGGATACGCCGTGCTATGGCAACTATCCCGGCGAGGGGCGTACGGCCCTGTACCGCGAGGGGATCTATGTGGGCTACCGGTATTATGACAAGATGCAGCGGGAGGTTCGTTTCCCGTTTGGGTTCGGACTGTCCTACACACAGTTCAAATATTCTGCCCTCAAGCTCTCCTCCCGGGAGATGGATGACACGAAGGAGCTGAAGGTGACTTTCAAGGTGAAGAACACCGGCAATATGGATGGTGCGGAAATTGCGCAGGTCTATGTTTCGGATGCGGAATCCACTGTCTACAAGGCGCCGCAAGAGCTCAAGGGGTTTGTCAAGGTGTTCCTAAAGGCTGGAGAGGAAAAAACAGTCACCGTCGTACTGGATCGCAGGTCCTTTGCCTATTATGATCCGGATTTGGGCGACTGGAATGTGGAGGATGGTGTATATCACATCCTGGTGGCGGCCTCCAGCCGCGATGTTCGGCTCAAGGGCAGTGTGAAGATCCATCCAAATCATCTGGTGGAGATCCGCGACCGTTCCGCTGAACTGCCCAGCTATTACAGCGGCAATGTGCAGAATGTGTCGGATGCGGAGTTCGAAAAGCTGATTGGGTACGCAGTTCCTCCCAAGGTGTTGCCGGAGGGTGCAGTATTTGACGCCAACAGCACACTGGCCGATGCGGATGGTACGCGCTGGGGCGGCCGGATTAACAAGGTCGTTTCCGCCGTTGTCCAGCGTATCCCGCTGGATGGGCTGGTAGGCGACAGCGAGATGGCGGAATCTATCGTTAAGGAGATGCCTGTGCGCAAGCTGATGATGATGACCAGCGGTATCGTCAATGAGGAGATGTGCAACGATGTTTTAAAAATCCTCAACGATGAAAATTCCGGCGCCGCCGTGTGCGATCTGTTGAAAAATCTTGCGAAACAGGCGGCCAAGCTCCCGAAGCTGCTCTCATAAAATCTATTCAAAAGATTTGAAACGCTCCTCCGGGCAAAGACCTGGAGGAGCGTTGAGTTTTTGAAATCGTTTATCCCGGTATCGTGGGCTATCGGCTGCGGAAAGTGTGCCTTGCTGTTTTCTTTAATTCGCAGATCTTGCGGTCAAAAATTTCGCGGTGACCGGCAATGGAGTAAAAAGCGGCATAGCTGGAAAAATCAACCATAAGATTTTCCATCTTTTCCAGATCACCGGGATCCGGAATGTAATCGCGCATGATTTCACGAAAGTGCTGAAGGATGCTCAATTGATCCTTGCAGTATTCCGGAACACAGCGGAACTGAACCAGATGACATAAAAGAGAAATACGGGCCAGATTTTTACAGGCGGAATTTGCCATATAGTCGATGAATCCCTCTATTTCATCCGGAAGCTGATTTTGTTGCAATGCGATATAAACGTCTTTATCAATGGCGGATACCTCGCGATTTAAAACAGCCTCCAGCAGGCCCTCTTTTCCGGAAAAGTAGTGGTAAATGGCACTGGGGACCAGATCAGCCTGCTTGGCAATCATTTGTATCGTAGTGGCGGCGTAGCCGTTGCTGGCAAATAAGTCCTTGGCTGCGTTCAGGATGCGCTGGGTGGCATCTTCTCTCATTTGCTCAAATTTAGTTTTGGTGTTAGCTGGAACAGCCATTGGCTGCACATCCTTTCCTGTATTTGCAATTTTAATTATAGTGTGAATTGACAACGAAATTCTATATGTAAATTTGCAGGCAGATTTTACCTGCAAATTTACATATATTTTTTTCTGCGCTCATGCACTAAACTTGAAGGTGCAGGGGTGATGACATGTTTCAGATTAAAAAGGCGCAGCGATCCAATAAAACGATCCGGATGCCGGACGACCTGATTGACCGCCTTCAAAAACTCGCCGATCAGAATGACATTTCGTTTAATCAGCTTGTCGTCCAATGTTGTGAATATGCGATTGACAATATGGAGGATTCAATCCATCCGCCGGAAGAGTAACCGGTTTGGGAACGGTTGGCGAGCCATAGGAGGTGAGGGCAGCAGTACTATTTTTTGGTGGGGAGTGCCAGATTTTCCTTTGCAGTTCGGATAAAGGCGAGCAAGACCTCGCGGAGGATATTTCGTGTTTCCTCATCCAGATTTTTATAGGCTCGCGCAAGGGTCAACGCATTCTTGCCCCATGAGGCGGACAGTTCCCGTACGGTCTTGGCATCCGTGGAACTGATAATCTCGTACAAGGTGTCGATAAACAGCTTGCGCTTTTCGGCATCCACCTCCGCAACCCACCCCTTGAGTGTTTTATCGATAAAGCGGCTGCCATTGGTCAACCGGCCGTCGGTGACAAAGTCGCACCGCAGCACCTCCCAGGAGTAAGGATCATGCTGGGCCATACCGGTTTGTGTGCTGTGGACAATCATATAGTCCTCCTCGTGCTCGAGCATCATGCCCACGATACTCGACTGCGGCACAAAGGTGAGGATGCGCTCCTTGATCCGCTGATATCCCGGCTTGGAAATGGTGTTTGTGTCCAACCCGGGACCATCATTGTTGTAGACGCAGATGATTTTTTTCTGGATCTCCTCCGGGCAGAAGGAGGAGGAATAAACAGCCAGATTCCCACCCTTGGAGTGCCCGCCGATGCGCAGTGGCAGGCCGAGCAATGGGGCAATTCGGGTCAAATGACTGACGGCTTCTGTCTGTGCGGGGACGGGCGTGGTGAAGGACATATTGAAGTCCTCCTTCCAGCCGACGATGGTGTTGTCCGTGCCGCGGAAGGCGACATAAGCGGTGGAATCGCCCGGTAAAATCGTCAGGGAGGAGAACTGCTTTTCCGCATCGGGATCAAAGTCGTTGGTGTATCCAGTGAGGATCATGTGGCGGAAGCGCTCGCTTTCTGCTAACAGAGAGAGCAACGCTTTGTCATCGTCGGAGAGCGAATCGTAGTGCACACCAAAGGGATTCCCGGCGTCTGGATTGCGCAGGATGGCGATGGCCTCCCCGAGTTCAATCCCCATGGGGCCGAGCTCTTCCGGGACAATTCCATCAAATTTGATATAGGAGAGCCGGGCGAGGATCAGATTGTCCACATCATTAAAGGGGGACTGTGCGATGGGGAGATCCCCCCGCCAACGCAGGTAGTCAAGAATATTGGACATCGTGAAAACACCTCCGGTGGAATTTGAAAGCGATATATCCCATTATAATATATTTTTGCGGGAGATGCCACCCGTTTCCTTTTTCATTTCCGAAATTGATAGGGAGTCAACTAAAAAACCGCACCCACCATTCGGCGGATGCGGTTGAATAAATTGCTATCAATCAGTCGCTCGTATAAGGAATCAGAGCGAGATGGCGCGCACGCTTAATGGCCTGGGTGAGTTCGCGCTGATGATATGCGCAAGTACCGGTCACGCGGCGGGGGAGAATCTTTGAGCGCTCAGAGACGTATTTGCGAAGGCGCGGGATATCTTTGTAATCGATCTTCTCCACCTTCTCTACGCAGAAAGAGCAAACCCTTTTGCGTCCTTTCCTGTTCGGACGCCTATCATCTCTATCGTAAGCCATATGGTAATCCTCCTTTTAAAAAGTTTGTAACTGCCCGTGTGGCAGCGATCAGAACGGGAGATCGTCCTCGTCGTCCGGCAACTCTTCAAAATCATCGGCACCTGCCGTCTGATAGGAAGCTGCCTGCTGGGCGGCCGGTTGATAACCGTAACCACCGTCGCTCGAGGCGGTCCCGCTCTCCGCTTTAGAGCCGCAGAAACTGACATTGTTTGCGACAATTTCCACAGCCGTGCGGTTGTTACCGTTCCTGTCCTGATATTTCCGGGTCTGGATGGATCCCTCGATTGCGATCATCGACCCCTTGTGGAAATAGCGAGTGACAAATTCGGCCGTCTGGCGCCATGCGACCACGTTGATAAAATCAGTCTGCTTCTCCTGCCCCTTGGGGGTGTAGTTGCGGTCTACCGCAACGGAGAAGGAGGTCACACTGATGCCGGACTGGGTGGTTTTTAATTCCGGGTCGGCTGTAAGCCTGCCCATGATAATTGCGCAGTTGAGCATTAAAAAACCCCCTGTCCTTACGCTGCCGCTGTTACCAGCCAGCGGAGAACGCCGTCCGTAATCTTGAGCACGCGCTCAAATTCGGCCGGGAACTCCGGCGCCGCTGTAAAGTTGTAGAGAACATAGAAACCGTCCTCTTCGTAGTTGATCGCATAGGCGAGCTTACGCTTGCCCCACTCGTCAACGCTCTCCAGCGTGCCGTGTTTCTCGATCAGAGCCTTGAACTTCTCTGCGAGCGCCTGTGCATTTTCGTCGCCCTTTTTAACCGAGTAAACTACCATTGCTTCATACTTGTTCTGTGCCATTTTTTGCACCTCCTTTTGGACTATTGGCCGCCCCGTGTGGAGCAGCAAGGATCACCGCAAATTTGCAGTGCTCTTTATTATATCAATCTTAAAGTGTTTTGTCAACCTTTTTGCCGCTCATGCCTGCGGCGGCACTCCGGGCAGGTGCCGAAAAATTCCATGCTGTGCCCGGAGATATCAAAGCCCGTCTCCTGTGCCAGCTTATCCTTGAGCTCCTCAAATGGGCACTCCGGGATCTCCACGGACTTTTTGCACTCCACACATGTCATGTAGTGGCGG
>USLQ01000068.1 GCA_900555545.1 uncultured Oscillospiraceae bacterium
GCAGCGGGCGCAGAGGTTGTCTCCGCTCCGATGCCCGGCACCATCCTGGATATCAAGGTTTCCGCCGGCGCCGCCGTCAAGCAGGGCGATGTGCTCGTTGTGCTTGAGGCCATGAAGATGGAGAATGACATTGTTGCTCCGCACGATGCGACCGTTGCCAACGTCCATGTTCAGAAGGGCGACAGCGTAGAGTCTGGCACAGCGCTGGTCTCTCTTTCGTAACCAGGCGCCGTTTTGGCTCGATAATGGAATTTCATTGATAAGGATGAGGGTACTATATGGCTAAAAAAATCAGAGTAACCGAGACGGTGCTGCGCGATGCACATCAGTCTCTGATCGCTACCCGCATGACGATGGACGAGATGATGCCCGCCCTCGAGATGTTGGACGATATCGGATTTTTCTCCTTGGAGTGCTGGGGCGGCGCAACATTTGATGCCTGTCTCCGCTTTTTGGATGAAGATCCGTGGGAGCGCCTGCGCACCCTGCGCAAAAAATGCCCCAAGACAAAGCTCCAGATGCTGTTCCGCGGCCAGAACATGCTCGGCTATCGCCACTATGCGGATGATGTTGTCGAGTACTTTGTTCAGAAGTCTGTGGCCAATGGCATCGACGTGATCCGTATTTTTGATGCGCTCAATGATATCCGCAATCTGGAGACCGCAATTAAGGCCGCCAAGAAGGAGGGTGCACACATTCAGCCCGCCATCTCCTTTACAACCGGCCCGGTGTTTGACACCCAGTACTTTGTCAATTACGCCAAGCAGCTCGAGAGTGCAGGCGCGGACTCCATCTGCATCAAGGATATGGCGGGACTGCTCACGCCGTACTACACCACGGAGCTTGTCACCGCGCTGAAAGAGAACATTAAGGTCCCGATTCAGATCCACTCCCACTACACCTCCGGCCTTGCCTCCATGGTTCACTTGAAGGCTATTGAGGCCGGTGCGGACGGTATTGATACGGCGATGTCTCCCTTGGCACTGGGAACTTCCCATCCGGCAACCGAATCTATGGTCGCCGCGCTTGCCGGTACGGAGTACGACACGGGTCTGGATCTGAAGAAGCTCAGCGAGATTCGCGACTATTTCAATACGCTGCGGGAAAAGTATCTGAAAGAGGGCCTGCTGAACCCGAAGATGCTCGGCGTCGATGCGAACGCCCTGCTCTATCAGGTGCCCGGCGGCATGCTCTCCAACCTTGTCTCCCAGCTGAAGCAGGCCGGCAAGGAGGATCAGCTGGAAGAGGTACTCAAGGAAGTGCCGCGTGTGCGTGAGGATTCCGGTTATCCGCCGCTGGTCACGCCGACTTCCCAGATTGTCGGTACGCAGGCGGTATTCAACATCATCATGGGTGAGCGCTACAAGATGGTCACCAAGGAGTTCAAAGATATGGTCGCCGGTAAGTACGGCAAGACGCCTGTGGAGATTGACCCCGCTTTCCGCGAGAAGATCTGCGGCGACGAGCCGATCATCGACTGCCGTCCGGCCGATCTGCTCAAGCCGGAGCTGGAGAGCCTGAAGGAGGCTCCGGAGGTTAAGGAGTTCGCCATTCAGGATGAGGATGTCCTCTCCTTTGCCCAGTTTGGTCAGGTTGCGGTCAAGTTCTTTGAAAAGCGCCGTAACAAGCAGCTTGCTATTGATGGAGCGCACCTTGATATGACCAATAAAGTACACCCTGTTTGATCGGGCAATCACGTGTAATAGAGTCTGGGGGAGGGGGAAGAACCCTCCCCTTTATTATTTTGCAGGAGGTGCCGGTATGTTGATCGCAATTGACATCGGCAACACGAATATCACACTTGGTGTCTATAAGGGGCGGCAGCTGCAGTTCGTCTTCCGCCTGGCGTCCGACAGAATGCGGACAGCCGACCAATATACGGTGGAGATCAGCAGTATCCTACAGTTTAATGATGTTCAGCCCGAGAACGGCGCTGCGATCATTGGCAGCGTGGTTCCGGAGTTGACAGGGCCAGTTCTTGCAGCGGTCCAGCGAATTGTCGGCAACAGGCCGATGCTGGTTGGACCCGGCCTCAAAACGGGGTTAAATATCCGAACGGATATCCCTGGCCAGCTGGGCGCGGATTTAGTCTGCGGTGCAGTGGGCGCTATTGAAAAATATCCCCTTCCCGCACTTGTAATTGACCTGGGTACAGCCAGCAAGATCAGCGTGATTGATCGGACTGGAACTTATTGTGGGTGCACGATCAGCCCCGGTGTGGGCATCTCGCTTGACGCATTGGTGAAGAACGGCTCCCTGTTACCCACTGTCTCGCTGGTCACGCCCAAGCATGTCATCGGCACCAATTCTGAGGACTGCATCCGTTCAGGTGTCATCCTGGGAACGGCCGGGATGATTGATGGCCTGATCGACCGTATTGAGGGGGAGTGCAGCGACCCGATCCGTTCGCTTATTGCCACCGGGGGTCACGCCGGCAAGATTATTCCCAGCTGCAATCATTCGATTGTACTGGACGACACACTCGTTTTGGATGGCTTGCGAGCCATTTACGAAAAGAATGTTCATTAACGGGGGACCACCCGTTTGTGAATAAATTTGCGCCGCATTTGTACATAAGGGACTCAGCGGCAGCAGGAGGAATTGAATATGTCAAGAAAGAGAACGTCACACGAGCGCATTTTGCGCATGACGCAGCTTGCGGTACTCTCCGCCATCATTATTATGATGACGTTTGTGCCGTACATCGGATACATCAGCTACGGACCGGGGCTGAGTATCACGCTGATCCACATCCCGGTAATGATTGGCGCCATTGTTTTGGGGCCATCTGCGGGTGCCATTCTGGGCGGCGTATGGGGGATTTCATGCATCATCAAGGCGCTCACTGCGCCGCCGTCCCCCCTGGATGCGGCGATCTTCTGGAATCCGCTTGTTTCCCTGATTCCGCGTATTCTGGCAGGTTTGCTGGCTGGTTTAGCCTTTGTTGGACTCATCCGCCTTTGCCGCAAGCTTAGCAAAAGGGAGAAAAATAGTAAGCTGGCGCAGGGGATATCGGCGGGGATCGCTGCCGCGGTTGGATCTGTCACCAACACCGTCCTGGTGCTCAGCATGATCTATTTGCTCTATGGCACGCAGTTCGGTGAGCAGCTGGGGATCAACATGGTCAGCTTTGGCGGCCTGCTCGATTATATCATGCTTGCCTTTGCGGCAAATGCTTCCTTGGAAGTGGTAGTCTGCGTAGTGGTCTCTATCCCGGTCAGTTATGCACTGGCGCGCCTGCTGCGTTCCGGCGGCGCTCGGAAAAGCAGTTGATTGTTGCGGTCGTATTTTCACAGGTCTTAGCGGCCTGTGATTTTTTATGCAGGACGCCGCAGTGGTGGAAGATTTTGTTGCGCAAAATTGGAAGATAGGACAAAATCGCTTTATTTTTTGGGGCGATTATGATACAATATCAGTTATAGAGTTTTAAAAAGGAGCACCTGAATCATGACTGTTTTATATGAGGTTGGTGACAATCTGTATGTCAACCTGACCAATAAATGTTCCAACAACTGTGATTTTTGCACCCGGCACAACACCACCGGATACGGTGATGCGGGGGATCTCTGGCTGCATGGTCAGGAGCCTACTGTGGAAGAAGTGAAACACCTTTTGGATCAGCGGCAGATGGATCGGTATCATGAGGTCGTATTCTGTGGCTTTGGCGAACCTACGGAGCGTGTGGAGGATGTTGCGGCCCTTGCGCGGTATGTCAAAGAGAAATACGGCAAGAAGACGCGGATCAACACGAATGGTCAAGCAGATCTGATCCACGGCCGGCCGACAGCTCACCTGTTTGCAGGTGTCATGGATACAGTAAATGTCAGCTTGAATACGTGCAATGCTGAAAAGTATGACGCAGAATGTCACTCCATCTTTGGTAAGTCAGCCTTTGATGCGCTGATCCGATATGCGGTCGACTGTAAAAAATACGTGAATAAAGTGGTTTTTTCCGTAGTGGATGTTATTCCGGCGGCAGATATTGAAAAGTGCCGTCAGATCGCGATAGAAAATGGGATCGATTTCCGGGTTCGGAAATATGTGGCCGATGGAGAACGGTCTAAATAAATTTAGAGATGGAGAGTGGAAAAATGAAAAAAGGTGTCAAGCGGGCGTTGATCGCCGTGGGATCGATCATTCTGGTGCTGGCAGTTTTGGTAGGCGGATTCTATCTGATTGTCAGCCACGACTGGTCTAAGGAGCCGCCTGTGTCTGTGGCGGAGGAGGATAACCCATACATCGCACAGAATGGGCAGACGATGGTCTCTGCGCACCGGTCCGGCGGCGGAATCGCACCCGAAAATACCATGATGGCATTTAAAAACTGTGTGGAAAACGGCAGCTTTGCAATCGATATTTTTGAATTTGATTTGCATATCACCAAGGATGGGGAACTGGTGCTGTTGCACGATGAGACTCTGGATCGAACCAGTGACTCGGTGGAGGTATTTGGCCGCGAAGAGGTCAAACCATCCGAGATGACGTATGAAGAGCTCCGCCAGTTGAACATGGGGGAGAACTTTACTACCGATTCGGGAGAGACCCCCTACAAGGGATTGCACGGTGAGGACGTCCCAGAGGATCTTCGTATTGTCCGGCTCCAGGATGTATTCGAGTATTTGGCGGATTATGGCCAGTACAGCTATATTATTGAAATCAAGGATAGCGATGATCTGGGACGTCAGGCCTGTGATAAGCTCTATGCGATCATGGAGGAGTACAATATGCTGGAGCGTGTAGTGGTCGGGACATTCCATGGGGAGATTACGGAGTACATGGATGAGAATTACCCGGATATGCTTCGGTCGGCCAGTATTGCTGAGGTTGCCGAGTTCTATTTTGATGCACTGTCGGACAAAGAGAATTCGGATGATGCCTATAGCTTTGAGGCGCTCCAGATTCCGGATCACCTCTATTTCAATCTGGCGACGACGCAGTTGGTTAACTATGCCCATGAGCACAATATCGCTGTGCAGTACTGGACCATCAATGATCCGCAGACCGTCCGCGAGTTGGCGGACATCGGGGCAGACGCCATTATGAGCGACGATCCCAATATGGCCTATAACGTCCTATATGGGGATGGCAGTGCACTCAACGCGGCAGAATAGGGATGCTCACTCAAAATTCCATATAAAAAATTACAAGCTCGCATCTGGGAAAGATGCGGGCCTTTTTTATTTGTTTTCGCGCATGAACCGGCCTCAATCCGTCCATAATTTACTGTGAACATGTGGCGGAAGGGTGAATGGATTGCAGTATAATCGGGTGGAAATTTGTGGGATCAATACCTCAAAACTGAAGGTGCTAAAGGAGAGCGAAAAGGTAGAACTACTAAAGAGAGTTAAGCAGGGGGATAAACGGGCACGCGAAGAGCTGATCAGCGGGAATTTGCGCTTGGTACTCAGTGTTATTCAGCGATTCTCCAATCGTGGGGAAAATCCCGATGATCTGTTCCAGGTGGGGTGTATTGGCTTGATTAAGTCGATCGACAATTTTGACATCAATCAGAATGTGCGTTTTTCCACCTATGCTGTTCCCATGATTATTGGGGAGATCCGCCGTTATCTGCGTGATAACAATCCGGTACGGGT
The DNA here is from genome assembly GCA_900555545.1 of uncultured Oscillospiraceae bacterium. Classification (GTDB taxonomy): domain Bacteria; phylum Bacillota; class Clostridia; order Oscillospirales; family Acutalibacteraceae; genus Onthovicinus. Next base: position 5,595 of record USLQ01000068.1, read on the forward strand.
GTCACGCTCCATGCGGGATACGGCCTATCACGCGATGCAGGCGAAGGAACGTTTGACCAACCGATTGAATCGGGAACCCACAGTGGAGGAGATTGCGGAGGAGATGGGAATAAAAAAGGAAGAAGTTGTTCTGGCGTTGGAGGCTATTGTGGATCCGATCTCGCTATATGAACCGGTCTATTCGGATGGAGGAGATACGATCTATGTCATGGATCAGATCGGTGATTCCAACGACGACAGCAGCTGGATTGATGAAATTACGCTCAAGGAGGCCATTCGAAACCTTGGCGACCGGGAGAAAAAGATTCTGGCCCTGCGTTTTTTAAAGGGGAAAACGCAAATGGAAGTGGCGGCCGAGATTGGAATTTCGCAGGCCCAGGTCTCCCGGCTGGAAAAAAGCGCTCTGCTTCGCATTAAAGATCGAAAATAGACAAAGAAAAAGGACGGGAATTTCCCGCCCTTTTATATGCCCAAATTTACTGGTTTGCAGTGATTCCCTTCCGCTTGCGGCGGATCAAGATCGCAACAGTAGTAGAGACGATCAAAGCGACGGCGCAAGCCGTCAGAATGATTGGCAGTGCAATATTGGATGCGGATGAGTGATCGGAATCCGTTGATGTGGTTGACGTGCGGTTAGAGGATGAGGCGTTTTGATCAAAGGATCCATTGGATATGCCGCCAGCTGAAAGGGGAAGCTTCGTGTTGGTGTCGTACAGCTGTAAAATAACGCCTTCCGGATCCAAAAGGCCATAGTCGTCGTAATCTCCATCGTTATAGCTTCCATCGGCAGGGGAGCCGC
>USLQ01000069.1 GCA_900555545.1 uncultured Oscillospiraceae bacterium
GCCGTGAGCGAAATGGCCGCAGCAGCAGGGCTCCCCCTGTGCAAGGGACCGCTCGACCCAATGACGGCCACCACCTACGGGGTGGGGCAGTTGATTGACAGCGCATTGGCACAGGGCTGCACCCGGATCATCCTGGGATTGGGCGGCAGTGCGACAAACGACGGCGGATGTGGGGCCGCCTGCGCGCTTGGGGCTCAATTTTTTGACAGTCAGGGAAAATCCTTTATCCCGGCAGGCGGAACGCTCGGACGGATCGCCGCCCTGGATTTGACCGACTTACAAAAGAAGCTGGGCGGAGCCGTCATCACCTGTATGTGCGACATTGACAACCCGCTGTTTGGTCCAAACGGCGCGGCCGCCGTCTTTGCACCGCAAAAGGGCGCCACCGAAGAGCAGATCCGTATCCTGGACGACGGCCTCCGCCATCTGTCGGGAAAATTGCAAACCTGCACAAATTGCAATGTGGCAAATCTCCCTGGCGCAGGAGCCGCCGGCGGCATGGGCGGGGGCTGCGCCGCACTGTTCCATGCGGAGCTAAAAAGTGGGATTGAAACCGTGCTCGATACCGTTGGATTTGATGCACTGGCATCCGGGGCAGATCTTGTCATTACCGGCGAGGGAAAAATCGACGGCCAATCCGCCCGCGGCAAAGTGGTCAGCGGCGTGGCACGGCGGACGCAGGCATTAAAAATCCCCTGCATTGCCATTGTGGGCGACGCAGGGAATGGGTATGAATCGCTGTATGATGCAGGACTTACGGTGGTATTTTCCATCAACCGCACAGCCATCCCCTTCGAGAAGGCCCGTCTGCGCGCCGGGGACGATCTATATCGTACCGCATGCGACATCCTGCGCCTGATCCGGGAATGCACCCCATAAGATGGGCACTACTGCTCCGTCAGCACATATCGTTTGGAGATATCCGGCATCCCGTCCCGCCCAACCGGTAAGGTCAGGAGGAAAATTTCTTTTCCCTCCATCCCTGCCGCATCAAAGGCCTGCTCAAAGGATTCCTCCCGGTCGGTTTGTTCACACCAGACCACGGAATCCCCGTCCTCTGTAAGCGGGATCGCCTGATAATCGACCATCAGGAATGTCTGGGCCAGACCGTTATTCCGACCAAGAGCTTCCGCTTTCACTTCCGCACGGCCCTCGCGTATGCGAACGACCCCATCGTACAGCGTGTTGATCTCAGTTCGAGAGACGAAGGAGCCAGCCATCTCCTGTGCCGCCAGGCCGTTCTCAGGGATCAGAGCGTTTTTCAGTCCCGCAAACCACTCCGAATCTCCGGATCCGAGGAGCAGCTTTGCACTATTCACATAACGAAATTCTTTAAACGTCCCATCGCCCATATCGACCTTATTGACTCCATCGCAGAGGAACCACAGATCGTGTACCGCCGGGTCGTTAGGCAATTTGCCGGCCTCAATTCGCACGGGAACCACCGTATAGCTCTTTGGCGGCATTGTCACCTGATAGGACGACTGTGCCGCTGGATTACCGTCCACACAAAAGTCGACCTGTTCCCGGTCAACAATGGCAAATAGCGTAAATTTGTTTTCATAGTCATTGGCGTTATACAGGGTGACGTAAAAATCAAGCGTTTCACCCGCCCAGGGAATGTTTGCAGCTTCCCCGGATAAATTTTTATTGTCCAGCCCGGCTACCTTGAGACCATTACCCATCATTCCTTGCGGAAGGGTGAGCGTCTCCGGCGCATCCGTAGGTTGGCTGACAAAATCGCCCACCTTCTTTAGTTCAACTGGCGAAACCTCTTCATTTGATGAGCACCCCGCCAGCAGCGAAAAGAACATGGCGGCAACAAATAGAATAGGCAGCAGCTTTTTCATGATACCCCCTTCTCCTTTTCTGTTAACACGCCATCCGCCATTTCAAAGACGCGGTCGCACTGCGCGGCCACGCGCGGATCGTGCGTGACGATGACGATGGTGGTCTGATCGTTTACAAGCGAACGAAAGGCCTCTACGATCTCTGCCGCCGTCTTGGTGTCGAGCGCGCCGGTCGGCTCGTCCGCCAGGATGAGCGCCGGATTGTTGACAATTGCGCGCGCAATGGCCACACGCTGCTTCTGACCACCGGAGAGCGTTTTCACCTTCCGCTTGAGATAGTCCGCCATGCCCACACGGTTCAACGCATCCCGCACCAGCTGCTTTATCTGGCGGGATTTAATTTTTTTATTAAACAGCAGGGGGATCTCCACATTGTCAAGCACCGTATCATTGGCCAACAGGCCGATATCCTGCGGAATATAACCAATCACCTCGTTGCGGAAGTGGGCCTGCTGTTTGGCATCCATACCGGAGATATCGCGGTTCTGATAGTAGATCTGTCCGGAGGTAAGAGAGTCCATCTGGCTGAGCAGGTTGAGCAAGGTAGATTTACCGGAGCCAGAGACGCCCACAACCGCGACCATCTCATTGGTATGAAACACAGCGTTGATGTCCTTGAGGGCGTGAACTTCATTTTTCTTCCCTTTTTGGTAGTATTTATCCACCTGAATCAGTTTTACGTTTTCCATGTTCAGTCCTCCTTGATGACTTCAATCGGGTTTTGGCGCGCCACATGCCATACCTTCCAGAGCGCAGCCGGAATGTACAGCAGGAACGCCGCTGCGATCCCGATCCAGAACGCCGCCGGGGACAAATTGTTTATATTACCGTATTTTACAGCCTGGGCCGGAAGCACCACCCATAGTAGTACAGACACCGCCGCCATGGATGTCAGATAGATGATCAGGGACTTCCACAGCTCGATCTGGACGCAGTCACGCCAGCGCGCACCGCAAAAGCTCATGATCGCATAGCGCTTGGTGTCATAGCCCGTCTTAATGATTGTGGAGCAGCAAATCCCAATCAGGGCCAATGCAATCACAGTTCCCCCGAGTATGGAAAAGGAGGCTGCATCAGCGTACACACGCTCTGTAAACTCCCGAAGTTTTTCCGTCATGGGGGTGACAGTGTAACGCGGCATTTCCTCGCTCACCTGTCCCACTATGTAACCCCCATCCCCAAAGTCAGAGGAACAGCCGCCCGCAAACGCCTCTGGTTCCTCCGCACATACCACCAGTCCATAGAACCCGTATTCCAAAAAGTCATTGCCCAGCGGCACGCTTGACGGATAGCTGTAGTTATCGCGCGAGAGCGCGCCGACGATTTTGACTGTAACTGGAACATCTTTTGCCGTAAGGCCGGAGCCTCGAGCTGGAATAGTGTAAGTCTTCCCGATTTCAAAGTGATCTAACAGCGTGGTGCTGACAAGAGCCTGATGCCCCTGCGATTCATCCCACTGCGGATCAAACCACTCGCCCGCCGAAAGGGGGAGCGACGTTCGCACAGCCAGTTCCTTGTCCACAACGGTAATTGATGGAAATCGATTGTTTAACGGGTTAATTAAAGAATCGTCCTCCAAACTTGCATGAAAAATTTGCATAATAGGGAGATCCGGCACCCTTTTCGACCTCTGTTCCATCAATTGCCGAATCTCCTCCTGCGAGGCTCCACTTTCCTGAATTTCCAAGATATCTGACATAGAGGAATTTCTTTCTGAATAGTAGGAAAGCTCATCAAAGCGCGTAGTATGGACGCTGTTGATCGCAAAATTGGCGTTGATCAACTGGGTTCCAATCTCGGTGATAATCAATACCGTTAGGAACAGCTGAAGCCAGACGACAATGGACTCCAAAATATTGCGCCGGAGCTGGCGGCACGATAGGCGAAAAATCATGCGATTCACCCCTCCCTGTGATTGAGGCGGATACCCGCCGCCGCAAGACTACTGGCGGCTGCCAGAATAAGCACCGCGCCCGCGTAAACAGCCAGGCCCCAATATGCCTGAGGATATACTGTATAATACATTCGCTCCATCCATCCGGCAATCGGTGCGTAAACCGCCGCCGCTAGCGCGCCGCCGATCAAAATATAAAACAGAAGTTCAGAGAAAGACAGGCAAAAAATCATCCCCGCCGGGCAGCCAAACATTTTGTAGGTCTGATACGTCTTTCTCCGAACCTGAGACAGATGGCGAAAAAGCATGACAAGGTTTACCAGCGCAAAAGCGATCAGTGCAGCGCCCATCGCCAGATACAGCGCCATTTCGGAGGGGACAAAGTTTTCTGACTTCACCAATCCTCCGCTGTCGGTCAGTTGCCAACCAATCCCCAAAATATATTGCAGGACAACCATACTGGTAATCGCGCTAACGCATAATCCCAGAACCGTAACAACAAATTGAGACGGACTTTTCCCAATTCTATTGGAAATCCCTTTGACAATCAACCAAAATTTCTTTCTCATCCCTCTTACCACCCATCCCAACAATTTATAGTTATTGATTAAACGTACAACCTAACAGTTGCAAAAAATTCCCGTAAGTATCATCTTCGACAACATGTGTAGACACCGCAGATGCTGCCGATGTTCTATCTACGGAATCCACCTTTAATGTTACATCACCCATTCCGCTAACCAGACCTGCACCATTTATTGGATCTCCATTTTTATTTAAAATGCTTAATCCTACAAAAACTTTGACCCCATCAGGTTTAGATTCTGTACTGGCAGTACATGAATCAGTTCCTATAAGAATTGCATCAAATCCATTGATCTTACATGTAATTGTCGCAGAAAGTTCTCCACTATGCGTGTATCCGGTATAGCTATCAGACGTCGCTGCAAACACCTGCGCGCCCGCGCCAAGCATTGTCAGGCACATAGCAGCGCTGGCAACGCGATAGATCATCTTTTTTGTTTTCATTTACTTTATCCTCCTTTTTGATTTATCACGGCAAGATCTTAGCAATTTTTAAAGCACCGCACTGTCCAACGGAATCCCCTTCTTTCAAAAAGCCAAAACCGCATATTAAAAATAAACAGTTTTCGTTTTTTAATATCGATTTTATCATGTCATTTTTACATCAAAAGTCAAGCAAATATTGTCAAAAACGAAAAAGTGTTGCAGTTATCTGCGTAATTGCAATCAAAACCTAATGCGACCGGCTATGCAAAATATGTTATAAAGCCATATGCTTTCCAGTTTTTTGCTATTTACACAAGCTCTATAAATTTTGCGCGGCACAATTCAACGGATTATATTTAAAAAGCAAGGCGTATACCAATAAATATCACAATTTTATATTTAAATGTTAATTATATTTTATCGCATTATCTTTTGAAGATCAATCAAAATGACTTAAATTGAAAAAATAAAATATAACAAAGTTGTACAATCAAACTTCAACAACAATAATCGTTTTCGTATACAGACTAAACAAAACTTGCGAGCTGTCCCACAGGATAGGCGCTGGATTTTGCCGCTCCGGGCTGTATAATAGAACTGGAAGCTTCCTAAACGGACAAGAAGGAGCGAGAACCATGGGCAAAGTTTTATCCCGCAATCTGAAAAAATTCCGGCTCTCTCAAAATCTCACCCAGGAACAGGCGGCGGAGGCGCTGAATGTGAGCGCCCAGACCATCTCCCGCTGGGAGTGTTGCACCACCCTGCCCGAAGTCACAAAGCTGCCGGAGATCGCGCAATTATACGGTGTGACAATCGATGATTTATTCAAAAATGACGCAGTGGCATATCGAAATTATGCCCAGCGGCTGGCCGCCGTGTACGAATCCTCCGGGCGTTCCGAGGATTTTATCCTTGCGAAGCGGGAATTCCACCGCCTCATCGACCGCGGGGATTATGTGCCGGACGATCTGCGGATGCTGGGGATAATCTATCAGTTTATGATGATCTCCTGTGCGGAAAAAGCACAGCACTGGTTTGACCGCGTATTGCAGGAGGGGAACAATGACCCCGAGCTCTGCCACAGAACACAGCTGCAAAAAATGCGGCTCCTGGCCCAGACCGGCAAAAGCGCGGAATTGATCGCACGTTGGGAGAAGGCCGTGGAGGACACGCCGCGCAACGCAGAAAATCATGTGCTACTCACCGCCGCCTATATGTACACAGGCAGGTACGCGGAGGCGCTCGCCTGTGCGGAATCGGCGCTTTTGGAATTCCCCGAGGAGTGGGAGCTCTGCGTATACGCCGGGGAAAGCTGTATCCATCTGTCCCGGTACGGGGAAGCGCTCCGCTATGCAGATCATGCACTGCGGCTACGCCCCACCTGGTTGGATGCCAAATACACAAAGGCCCGCTGTTATGAAAAAATGGGCGAAACCGAAAAGGCTGCCGGCTTATACCGCGAAATTGCCTCCGACCTCCGGCAGGAGGGGGCGGAAGTCGAAGCGGCAAGTGCGGCCGAACACGCCAAACGCATACTGGATAGCCACGCCTTCCCATAACAATTCAAACACCAAAAGCGCCGCACGGCAGTTGGCGTGCGGCGCACAATGTTCTAAAGGAATTTTTCTATTT
>USLQ01000070.1 GCA_900555545.1 uncultured Oscillospiraceae bacterium
CTTCGGATTGGGGAGGAACTTTCAGGCGCCGCCGTATGGCCGGGGAGAAAAATCTTTTGAAATAACGTGGAGTAGTAAAACGGCCGGAATACCGTTCTGGCTCTCCCTGAGGACACCGAAAGATGAAAGTATCCTACAGATATCTGAGAAAAGCACTGAAACTGGGAGAGAATATGGAGAAAAACTGGGATTAACTTTAACCAGCGGCGAGGGGGGGAGGCGCTCGTGATGCGCAACGATAGCCTGCGACCGCAAAGGATACTGGTTTAATGCTGGAATCAACGCGTTCAATTGGGGCGCTCAGCAAAAAAGAATGATAAACCGAGGCTTTTGCGATTTAGCCACAGTATATCAGTCTCTCATATCAGCTATGGACACAACCGGCCGGTACACGACGGTTGTGTGTGATCAGGAGTGAATCACTCCCTCTTACTCGATCAAGCTTTCTTATCTTTAGAATGATCCATCTTTGAGTTCATCTGATAACAAAGCGTCATCAAACTGTCGCTCAAGTGGACGTTTTCTACCGCTAAATCCGGATGACGCGCCGCGATATCAGAGTGGCTGAAATTCCAAAATCCCTTGATGCCAAGTTGCACCAGCTGATTTTCAACCGGAGTGCCGTGTTCCGCAGGGATACATAGCACGGCAACTGTGGGGTGATTCTCCCGGCAGAAATCGTCCAAGCCGCTGATGTGGCGAATCGGAATCCCGCGGACCATCTGTCCTGCAAGCGCTTCATTTTTATCAAAGATGCCAATCAAGTTGAAGCCGCGCTCCTCAAAGGACATATGCGTGGCGATGGCACGCCCCAGATTCCCTGCCCCAATAATGATCGTCCCCAGATTGTTGGACAGCCCTAAGATCTTGCTGATCTCGTTGCGCAGCTGTTCCACGTTATATCCGTAGCCCTGCTGGCCAAATCCTCCAAAACAGTTGAAATCCTGGCGAATCTGAGAGGCTGTGAGGCCCATCTTTGCCGAGAGCTCACGCGACGAGATGCGCATGATCCCTTTTTCCAGCAAAAGGCCTAGGAAACGATAATAACGTGGAAGGCGTTTAATCACCGACATGGAAATGTTGTACTTAGCCATTTTTCTCACAGCTTTCCGAATGTAGATGGGCGAGGATTAAAGACTACGCACGGTGTCCATTACATAGTTGCCGAATTCCTCGCAGGTTGCGCCGTCCTCACGGCCGGTGATGACCAGCTTTTTCTCCTCCAGCATGCAGATATCCAGCGCGCGTTCAAGCTTATCGGCCTGATCCTGCTTGCCGATATGCGAGAGCAGCATGACAGTAGCGCGCAACATGGAGCACGGATCAGCATATTTTCCGCGTCCCTCTTTGATCATGCGCGGCGCAGAGCCATGAATTGCCTCAAACATCGCATAGTGCTTGCCGATGTTGGCGCTGCCGGCTGTACCGACACCGCCCTGGAACTCCGCCGCCTCATCCGTGATGATATCTCCGTACAGGTTTGGCAGAATGAATACCTTGAAGTCTTTGCGGCGTTTTTCGTCAATCAGCTTGGCTGTGGTGATATCGATATACCACTCATCTGTCGTGATCTCAGGATAATTTTTACCGACATTCTTGCACAGGTTCAGGAATTTGCCGTCAGTTGTCTTGATAACGTTTGCCTTCGTGATGATAGAGACGCGCTCCTTGTGGTTGCGGCGGGCGTAATCATAGGCAAGTTTTGCGATCCTCTCCGTGCCCTCTGTGGTCGTAACAACAAAGTCAACAGCAAGATCATCGCTGACGTTCACACCGCAGGAGCCCACAGCGTAAGCGCCTTCCGTATTCTCGCGGAAGAAAGTCCAGTCAATCCCTTTCTCGGGTACCTTGACAGGGCGCATGTTGCAGAAAAGGTCAAGCTCTTTACGCATAGCGACATTTGCGCTCTCAATGTTGGGCCACGGATCGCCGGCCTGTGGGGTGGTTGTCGGTCCTTTGAGGATGACGTCGCACTTTTTCAGCTCAGCCAATACGTCGTCAGGAATTGCCTTGTTTGCCGCGACACGGTTCTCGATCGTGAGGCCGTCGATAAATTTAAAGATAACCTTACCGCTTGCCACATCGTCCTGGAGCATGTACTCCAGAACGCGGGCAGCCTCTTTACAGATGATCGGGCCAATGCCGTCACCGCCACAGACGCCGATGATAATCTGATCCTTTGCGGAAAAATCCGTGAATTCCGTATCAGCCTTAATGCGGTCAGAGCGCTCCAGCTGTGTCTGAAGCAGGGCGGCAAATTTTTCGGTGGCACGATCTATGTACTCTTTATAATCCTGCATATCAATTTCTCCTTATTTTGAAGTTTCACGGGTGTAATTAAGCAATCCGCCTGCAAGCAGCATCTCGCGCTGACGGTCTGAGAGATCGTACGTCAGATCATAAGTTTCACCCTTGGTCTTGTTCGTCAACTGGACAGAAGCTGCACCCTCAATCGCTGCACGGATTCCTTTGAGCTCCAGCTCGTCCCCCTGATCGATGCGGTCATAATCTGATTCGTTGACAAAGGTCAGCGGGATAATACCGGCGTTGACAAGGTTGGCCTTATGAATACGTGCAAAGGACTTGGTGATGACTGCTTTAATCCACAAGTAGAGCGGTACAAGTGCAGCGTGCTCACGGGAAGAGCCCTGGCCATAGTTAGCGCCGCCAATGATAATTCCCTTGCCCTCCTTTTTGCAGTTCTCTGCAAAATTAGGATCGCACTGCTTAAAGCAGAACTGGGAGAGATACGGAATATTGGAGCGGTAGGGGAGAATCTTGGCACCCGCGGGCATGATGTGATCGGTCGTGATATTGTCGCCGACCTTCAGAATCGCTTTGGCTGCAATATCCACTCCCATTGCTTCGCTTACCGGGAACGGCTTAATGTTCGGGCCGCGGAAAACTTTAATCTTTGGTGCGTTTTCCGGAGTGGCAGGCGGGATGACCATAGAGTCATTAATAATAAAGTGTTCCGGCATCTCGATCTGCGGTGCCTCGCCAAGCGTGCGCGGATCGGTTAGAACGCCTGTCAGCGCGGATGCCGCAGCAACCTCGGGGCTTACCAGATAAATACCCGCGTCAGCGGTGCCGGAACGGCCCTCAAAGTTGCGGTTGAAGGTGCGCAGGGAGATCCCCTCTGAACAGGGAGACTGCCCCATACCAATGCAGGGACCGCAGGCGGATTCAAGAATGCGCGCACCGGCGCTGATCATATCAGATAGTGCACCGTTCTTCGCAATCATATTGAGTACCTGCATGGAGCCGGGCGCGATTGCAAGGCTGACATCCGGATGGACGGTTTTGCCCTTCAGAATGGCGGCTACTTTCATCATGTCGCTCAAGGAGGAGTTGGTGCAGGAGCCAATGCAGACTTGGTTGACCTGAATCGGGCCGATCTCCGTCACCTTTTTGACATTGTCCGGGCTATGAGGCATGGCCGCCAGCGGCTCAAGGGTGTTAAGATCGATCTCGATGACCTCATCATAGTGTGCGTCGTCGTCCGCCTTCAGTTCAATCCAGTCTTCCTCACGCCCCTGAGCTTTGAGAAATGCGCGTGTGATCTCATCGGACGGGAATACGGAGGTTGTTGCGCCAAGCTCGGCGCCCATATTGGTGATAGTGGCGCGCTCCGGCACGGAGAGTGTCTTGACGCCCTCGCCACCGTACTCGACGATCTTGCCCACGCCGCCCTTGACACTCATCACACGCAGAACTTCCAGGATGATATCCTTTGCAGCGACCCACGGCCGAAGCTTGCCCTTCAAATTGACGCGGACCATTTTTGGCATGGTGATATAATAGGTGCCGCCGCCCATTGCCACTGCGACGTCCAGTCCGCCGGCGCCAATGGCGAGCATACCAATGCCGCCGCCGGTTGGCGTGTGGCTGTCCGAACCGATAAGTGTTTTACCTGGCTTACCAAAACGCTCCAGATGAACCTGATGGCAGATACCATTGCCGGGGCGAGAAAAATAAATACCATGCTTATTGGCCACCGACTGAATAAACCGGTGGTCGTCCGCGTTCTCAAAGCCAGTCTGGAGTGTGTTGTGATCAATATATGCGACGGAGAGCTCTGTTTTGACCCGCTCTACACCCATTGCCTCAAATTCCAGATATGCCATGGTTCCTGTCGCGTCCTGCGTCAAGGTCTGATCAATGCGAATTCCGATTTCCTGTCCGGGAATCATCTCGCCGTCAACCAGATGGGCGCGAATTAGTTTTTCGCCGATTGTGTAACCCAAAAGAATGACCTCCCACTTTTTTATGTTTTTATCAATATACAAATATATTTTATCTGCTTCCGGGACGATTGTCAACAAATTCACAATTGAAACTTTCATAAAATTCTGCTAAGGCCTGGTTGCACTTTTGTTCGGTTGTTGATATAATATTAACCGTGATAATTGTTGATTGTGAGGGAATTTGAATGGCGGCAAAAAAGGCAGCTCACTCCACCCAAAAAGGGAAAAGGACACAGCCCCGTAGCAGATCTGCCGGAAAATCGGCTGCAAAAAATAATCGAACGACAATTGAAGAACGTTTGGTCGCGCGCAAGCAGGTAGGGGCAATTATCCTATTTGCGGTTGCACTCTTTCTGCTTTGCCTGTCAATTATCCCGGGGGCGAGTGCGTGGGAGGCAGTTAGGGGATTCTACTTTGGCGTTTTCGGATTTTGCTCCTATATTTGGCCCGTGGTGCTGGTGTATGTGGCCGTGATGACCTCTCTGGATCGCCCTACGGACAAGCTGGGGACAAAGGTGATTGAGGCGGCAATTTTTATCCTGTTACTCTGTTCGGTGATTCATGTTTTTACGCTGGATCCGAGTGGGGGCTACTTTACGGATATTAAAAACACCTATCTCGCGGGGATCGAACATAAAAACGGCGGGGCTTTCGGAGCGATTCTGGGTGGCGGTCTGTTTTATCTATTTGGTAAGGCCGCCTCTGCTGCAACGTTTTTTATTCTGATGTTTGTCGATCTGATGTTTATGACCGGGCTGACACTCATCCGACTGTTCCGCACCCTGTGGAAGCCCGTCCAGAAGATTGAGCGTTATTCAGAGGAGCGGATCCAGAATCGTGAACAGGTACATCAGGAAAACCGGGTTCAGCGTAAGCCGTTTAACGTGGATGTCGACCTTGGTCCATCCTTGCCCTCCAAGGACATCTTTGACAACGAGGCGACAGCCGAATTGCCGGATATCAGCGATATTGTAAAACCGGAAATGTCTACAAAATCGGTGTCTGCATCCACTTCTGATTCAATCTCTCACACGGAGGATGAGAAGCCTATTGATTTGAAGGAAATAATCCGGCGTGCAAATAATCCGGAACCGCCCAAGGCGGAGAAGTCGAGTTCCGTTCCGGTCTTTGAAGTGGATAAGTCTGCCGCATCTGCCGGTCCAAATGGTTATCAGCTTCCACCTGTCAGCCTGCTGAAGCCTCCGGTGCAGTCTGGGCGCACCGATCATTCGTCCGAATTGAACGAGAATAGTCAGCGTCTGGTGGAGACATTAAAAAGCTTTGGTGTCGAGACAAAGATTGTCGATATTTCACAGGGTCCGTCTGTCACCCGATACGAACTGCAACCGGCCGTGGGTGTCAAAATCAGCAAGATTACCAATCTCTCAGACGATATTGCACTGAATCTTGCCGCGTCTGGTGTCCGGATAGAGGCTCCGATTCCGAACAAGCGTGCTGTTGGAATCGAGGTCCCCAACAAGAGCCGATCCATTGTTACTGCGCGCGAAATTATCGATCAGCCAGAGTTCTATCAGGCTAAGAGTAAGCTGACCGTTGCCCTTGGAAAGGATATCACCGGCCACGCCGCCTATGCTGATCTGGCCAAGATGCCGCACCTGCTGATTGCTGGAACAACGGGATCCGGCAAATCAGTCTGTTTGAATTCCATGATCGTGAGTATCCTTTATCATGCCAAACCAGACGAGGTCAAATTCCTGATGATCGACCCCAAAAAGGTCGAGTTCAGTGTATATAATGGTATCCCACATCTGCTTGTCCCCGTCGTAGGAGAGCCGCGCAACGCAGCCGGAGCGCTGAACTGGGCTGTGACGGAGATGCTTGAGCGTTATAAAATGTTTTCTGACAGCAACGTCCGCGATATCCGAGGATATAACGCGCTGTGTGAAAAGGATCCGGAGAAAAAGCCAATGTATCAGATTGTCATCGTGATTGATGAGCTATCCGATCTGATGATGGCGGCGCCCAATGAAGTGGAGGATGCCATCTGCCGGCTGG
>USLQ01000071.1 GCA_900555545.1 uncultured Oscillospiraceae bacterium
CCGCCACTTGTTAATACACCGATAGTCTTCATAGTTTTAACTCCCCTTGATGTGTAATAATAAAACGCAAAATAATTTTTAGATATGCATACTTATAATACAATAAAGCGGGCAAATAATCAAGCCTTACGCGCGCATAAATTCCTAAATTCTACCAGATTCGGGCGGACGGTACACGACATTTTCCCCTCCCAGGATCAATCGCAGTTCCCGAAGCATCGGCTCCCACTCCGAGCGCGGCGCGCGGACGTACCCACTGCCCGGCGTAAAGTAATATACCGGTTCCTCCCCATCAAAAATACGCAGTATTTTTTGTGCCTGACGGGCGGGTGCGGCATCTAATGCATCCACACGTAAAAACAGCCCGTTGCGTGTGTGGCTCTTGTGTACCGGCTCCGGACTTGAACGATCTGGAGAGGGCTCCCGCTGGGCAAGCTGCTCCGCAGTGGGGATCCGCTCGATCTGCTCGCAGACGACCTTTGCATCGCTGTCCTCCCGCAAGCTGAGACGCCCGCGCAGTAGAATCGGTTCATCCTCATGAATCAGGGCGGCATAGCGTTCCAGCGTAGCGGCAAATACGAGTACTTCAATCTCGCCATTCATATCCTCTACAGTCAAAAACGCCATGGTTTGATTGGCGCGGACATTTTTCTTTTTCAGGGAGGTGACAATGCCGAAGATCCGCACCCTGCTGTTGTCCTGATAAGTGCCGTTCTCCTGCTCCCCCGCACGGTTCAATGCCGCAATGCTGTCGCAGCAGAGCGCTTCAAACACGTCGCGGTAGTCATCCATCGGATGGCCGGTGACATAGACGCCGATCGTCTCCTTTTCCCGCCGCAGCCGCTCTTTGGCCGGGAAATCCGGGATATCCGGCATGGCTGGGCCCTCCTCCCTTATATAGGACTGACCGCCCAAGTCGAACAGGCCGATCTGCCCCTCTACATTCCGATGCTTTTCGCTGTCGATCTCCTCAATCATCTCGGGGAGCGCTTGCAGCATCTGGCGCCGGCCGGGGCCGAGCCCATCCAATGCGCCACTGTAAATCAGGCTCTCGACGGCGCGCCGGTTAAAGTCCCGACCGTGCACCCGCTTGCAGAAGGTATAGAGCGAAGTATACTCCCCATTTAACTGACGTTCTCCGAGGATCCGATCGATAAAACCGGAACCGAGGTTTTTGATTGCCAGCAGTCCAAATCGAATCTTCCCCTGACGCACGGTAAACTGTTTGCCGCTCTCGTTGACGCTTGGCGGCAGGACGTCAATTCCAAGGGCGGCCGCCTCTTTAATATAGCGCCGCACTTTGCCTGCGTCTTCCAGCACACTGGTGAGCAGCGAGGCCATAAACTCGGCGGGATAGTGGCACTTGAGATACGCCGTGCGGTAGGCGACCAGCGCATAGGCCGCCGCATGGGACTTGTTAAAGGCATACGAGGCAAAGGACGTCATGTCGTCAAAGATTTCGTTTGCCAATTGTTCCGGGACACCACGCCGGATGGCACCCTCGCACTCCCAGGTGCCGTCCTCGCGCTGGAGGCCGTAAATAAAATTGCGGCGCTCCCGCTCCATCACATCGTGCTTTTTTTTGGACATGGCACGGCGCACGATATCTGCCCGGCCATAGGAATACCCCGCCAGCTTGCGGAATACCTGCATCACCTGTTCCTGATAGACAAGGCAGCCGTAGGTCACATCCAAAATATCCTTGAGCAGAGGCGTCTTATAGCGTATTTTTTCCGGATGATGGCGGTTTTCCACATATGTGGGAATGGAGGCCATGGGCCCCGGCCGGTAAAGCGAAATGACCGCGATCAGATCCTCCAAATATTCCGGCTTGAGCGCCATGATCGCGTTGCGCATCCCCTCGGATTCAAACTGGAACACGCCCTCCGTCTTACCGGCTGAGATCATCTGATACGTCTCCGGATCCGCCGTATCGATACCGTCGATATCCAGCGGGACGCCGCGCTTATTGACGAGCTTGACGCAGTCATCGATTACCGTCAGTGTCCGCAGGCCGAGGAAATCCATCTTCAGCAGGCCGAGCTCCTCCAGTATGGTCATGGTGTACTGGGTGACTACATCGTTATCACTCAGCGCCAGCGGAACATAGGAGGAAACCGGCTCGTGCGTGATGACAACACCCGCAGCGTGCCTGGAGGCGTGGCGCGGCATCCCCTCCACCTTGCGTGCGGTATCGATCAGTTCGCGCACCTGACGGTCTGACTCATACTCCTCGCGCAGTTCCTTTGACTGCTGGAGCGCCCCGTCAATGGAGATGTTAAACACCCGCGGGAATTTTTTGACCACGGAATCCACGGCGGAATAGGCCATCCCCATCGCCCGGCCGACATCACGCACCGCTGCACGCGCCGCCATGGTGCCAAACGTGATAATCTGAGCGACGTGATCCGCCCCATATTTACGCACCACGTAATCCACGACCTCACCGCGGCGCTCATAGCAAAAATCAATATCAAAATCCGGCATACTGACGCGCTCCGGATTTAAAAAGCGCTCAAAGAGGAGATTGTACTGCATCGGGTCAATCCCGGTAATCCCAATACAGTAGGCGGCAATACTGCCCGCCCCGGAACCGCGGCCCGGCCCCACCGGGATCCCCTGGGATTTGGCGTAATTGACAAAGTCCCATACAATCAGGTAATAGTCCACATACCCCATGGTGTTGATGACGCCCAGCTCATAGTCCAGCCGGTCGCGGTACGCCTGAGGGGCGTTCTCGCCGTACCGGCGCAAAAATCCAGCCTCGCACATCCCCTTAAAATATTCGAAATGGTCCTGATGATCCGGCACTTCAAAGTGCGGCAGCTTGGTATGTCCAAAATCAAAGGTCACATTGCAGCGTTCCGCAATTGCCGCAGTCATCTCAACTGCCTCGGGGTGGTTTGGAAAGAGCTCACGCATCTCCACCTCCGTCTTCAGGTAAAAGTTATCGCTGCCAAAGTCGAGCCCCGTCTCCTCGTCAATGGTGTGGTTTGTCTGGATACAGATGAGAATCTTTTGGATCTGTGCATCCGACCGCTCGATATAGTGGGTGTCGTTTGTCACGACAAGGGGGATCCCCGTATCGCGCGAGAGGCGCTCTAGCCCCTCGTTGACCACCGCCTGGTCCGGGATAAAGTGGTTCTGCATCTCCAAAAAATAATTCCCCGGCCCAAAGATATCCGCATACCAGAGCGCGGTCTGTTTGGCCCCCTCGTAGTCTCCGCGGATCAAAGCACGTGGGATCTCCCCCGCCAGGCAGGCGGAAAGGCAGATCAACCCCTCGTGATACTGCTCAATCAACTCGTGATCAACGCGCGGCTTGCCATAAAAGCCCTCCGTCCAGGCGAGGGAGAGCATTTTAATCAAATTCTGGTAGCCGGTATTATTTTCACAGAGTAAAATTAAATGGTTGTGCTCGTAGTCAAGCGAACGGTTCTTATCAAAGCGGGAGCGCGCCGACACATAGACCTCACAGCCAATGATCGGTTTGACGCCCGCCTTTTGAGCAGCCTTATAAAAATCGACCACGCCAAACATATTGCCGTGGTCGGTAATGGCGACGGCCTGCTGCCCGGCAGCCTTGACCGCATCCATCAATTTATTCAGCCGGCACACACCGTCCAGCAGGCTGTATTCCGTATGCAGATGAAGATGTGCAAATCCGGCCATGCCGCCGCCTCCTTCAACCATTACGTTTCCTCTTTGATCTCCTGCGCGATCTCCACGATCCGACGCAGGCGGTGATTGACACCAGAGCGGGAAATCGGCTCATCGATCGTCTCCCCGATCTCCCGCAAACTCATCTCCGGATTGTCCCGCCGGATGATGGCGACCTTACGCAGCTGCTCCGGCAGAGAATCCAGCCCCCGGAAGCGCTCAATTTTACGAATGGCCTCCACCTGCTGCATAGCCGCATCCACTGTTCGGGTGATATTGGCCGTTTCAAAATTTGTCTTACGGTTAATGTTGTTACGCATATCCTTGTACATTTTGACGCCCATGATCTGCAGGGAGGAGTTTGCCGCGCCCATAAAGGTGAGGATATCTTCAATGGACTCACTATCCTTAAAGTAGATCACCCGCACGCCCTTACGCACGACCATCTTTGGCCGAAAATCGTATTCCTCCAGCAGCTTGATCAAATCCTTACAGATATTCAGGTATGGGATCGAAAATTCCAGATGGTAGTCCTTATCTGGAGCTGTCACTGTGCCACAGACAAGAAACGCGCCGCGTACAAAAGCACTCGCACAGCAGTCGTCAGAGATGTTCGCACGGTTGATTCGCATCCCTCCGCTTCCGGCATGTCCAAAGATATCGAAAATTTTCTTTCGCTCCTCCGCCCGCTCGATCTCCACCAGGTTTTTTCCCGCATCTGATACGGTGAGCAGCGGCGTAACGCCGCAGGCCCGATGGATAAAATCACAATAGCACTGTGCCACCTCCGAATAGTCTGACTGAATACAGATATCATATGTGGCAAAACAGCGCCCAAACAGCGCCATAGCATACGCCTGTGCGTGTACACAGCACTCCTTCAGATCCGTAATCTGGCACAGCTCGATTTTTACATCATGTGAAAAAGACATAAGACCACCATGTTTATTTTTCGATATCCCGGTGCGTAACACCCACCGGCAATCGCTGATCTGTGAGA
Organism: uncultured Oscillospiraceae bacterium; assembly: GCA_900555545.1. Lineage (GTDB taxonomy): Bacteria > Bacillota > Clostridia > Oscillospirales > Acutalibacteraceae > Onthovicinus. The sequence goes on from USLQ01000071.1 coordinate 4,661, forward strand.
TGGGCGGCCAGCAGTTGTGCGAACGTGACCGAACGGTGCTTCCCCCCTGTGCAGCCGATCGAGATGACAAGCTGGCTCTTTCCCTCCGCCTGATAGAGGGGGACCAGATAGTCGATCAGGCCAAACAGCTTGGGCACAAGATTTTGCGCCTGCGGAAATTTCATCACATAATCGCGAACCGGCGCATCCAGCCCCGTCTGGTGCTTCAATTCGGGAATATAAAATGGATTGGGCAGGCAGCGCACATCGAATACAAGATCCGATCCGCTGGGGATCCCATATTTGAATCCGAATGACATCACGTGGATTTTCATCCCTGCGCCCGGATTTTCTAAAAACAGTGCGGAGATCCGCTCACGGAACTGCCCAACTGTAAATCCGGACGTATCCACCACGTAGTCCGCAATCTGGCGGATTGGCCGCAGGATCTCCCGCTCCGCCTCGATCGCCGCATCTAAATCCCCGCCCTTCTGCTCAAGCAGCGGATGCCTACGGCGCGTCTCCTCGTACCGGCGATGGATGACCGGTGTATCCGCCTCAATGTACAGGATCTTATAGGGGCACTCAATCCGCTTTAGTTCTTTTAGAGCGCCGAACACCTCACCAAACATTTCACCACCGCGCACATCGGTCACAACGGCGACACGATCATGCTTTTCCGCCGACTGCAAAATCAGCTGGGCAAAGGTGGGGATCAGCTTGGGCGGCATGTTGTCCACGCAAAAAAAGCCAATATCCTCCAAAAAGTCAACCGCCCGCGACTTTCCCGCGCCGGAAAGGCCGGTGACAACAACCAATTCCATTGCCATACTCCCCATACGTCTGCATTTCTATTCGATCATCATAACCTCCGGCTCCAGAGAAATACCGGTCTGCTCACGCACCGTATCCTGGACAAGCCGGATCAGCGCCTTAACATCCTCACAGGTCGCCCCGCCTGTGTTAATAATAAATCCGGCATGCTTCTCGCTTACCTGGGCCCCGCCGACCCGCCGGCCCTTCAAGCCGCACTGCTCAATTAACGTGCCGGCAAAATGATCCGGCGGGCGCTTAAAAACACTCCCCGCACTCGGATATTCTACCGGCTGTTTAGCCCGCCGGCGGCCGATCAGGTCCTCCATTTTAGCCTTAATTTCCCGCCGGTCCCCGTGCTTGAGCTGAAGCGTTACGGCAGTAATCATACACCCGTTGTGTTTGTAGGCGCTGTCGCGATAACCGAACGCCAACGCATCCCCGGTAAGTTCCCCAATCGCCCCCTCCGGCGTGATATGGCGGCAACTCACAATGACATCCTTCATCTCACCGCCGTAGGCACCGGCGTTCATGTAAGCGGCCCCGCCGGCACTGCCTGGGATCCCATAGGCAAACTCAAGGCCCGTCAAGCCGTTTTCCAAGGCAAACATGCACAGCCGTGAAAGCGGAACCCCCGCACCGCAGCGGATTGTCTCCCCCTCCACGGACAGTGTGACAAAATCCCCTTCCAGATGCAGAATCACGCCGTTATAACCCGCATCCGAGAAGAGCACA
>USLQ01000072.1 GCA_900555545.1 uncultured Oscillospiraceae bacterium
TTATCTACTGCTGTTTCCCGTTTTTTCTGTACGCGCGGTTGCGGTGCATCTCCACATGCTGGTCGCAGGTGTAGAACATCCGCCAGGTCCGCAATCTTTGGATCGGATTTTTTGGCATTGTCACTTCGTCCACGGCGTAATTGACGCCAAGCTGAGCGAGCGCCTGCTCCTCGTGGTGCATCCGCGCCATAAAATCCGCAAAATCGCGGCCCTCCCTGGGGGTCCAGCTGACCTCAGCCAGCGCCTCCATGCGCGGATGGGTGTTTAGGTCGAGCTTTTCCTGCTCACCGATGAACTCCGTCCACAGCTCCCCCTCTACGCCGAGGATGCGGTCCTGTGCCTCGGGCTTGACGCCGACCTTCTCCGGCTCGAACTTATAGGTGTTGGGCAGCGGATACTGCGCATAGTACATATCAAAGTAAAACGCCTGGTGCTTGGACAGGATCATCTCGCCACCGTTGTTTACATATTTTTCAGCGTACCGGTCGCGCTGGGGCGTCCAGTACTGGCCGATGACAGATTTGTCCAGGTTGTTGGCCTTGAGCGCCTCGTTCCAGACGATCAGGCGCTTGCCCTTTTGCTTGAGGTGTTCGGCCACACGATTGTTAAAGTAGCCCTGGAGCTCATCCACGCTCTTGAGCCCGTTCTCCGCCATGCGCTTCCGGCATTCGGGGCACTTTTTCCACTCATCCTTGGGAGCCTCGTCCCCGCCGATGTGAAAATAGGGCGCAGGGAATAGCTCTGCCAGCTCGTCCAGCACATTGAAGATGAATTCGTATGTGGTCTCCTTGCCGGCGCAGGCGGAGCGGTTCCAGTCCGGCCAATTCATGTGCCTGGGTACAAAGCCTCCGAAGAACCAGTGCACTTCGCACGGGATTTCGCGGCAGCCCAGCCAGTTGTAGGCCGCCATCGCCGCTGCGAAATGGGCGGGCATATCCACCTCCGGCACAACCATGATGTTGCGCTCATCAGCATAGCGGACGATCTCGCGGATCTCCTCCTGCGTATAGAATCCGCCGTAGGGCTTACCCTCCATATCCAGTGATTTCCAGCCGTGGATCTCGGTGTCCTTGCGCTTGGAACCGATCTCCGTGAGCAGGGGATATTTTTTGATCTCAATGCGCCAGCCCTGATCATCCGTCAGGTGCCAGTGGAACACATTGATTTTGTTGCGGAACATCAGATCCAGATAGCGCTTGACGGCCGCCACATCCCAAAAGTGGCGGGAGGAATCGAGCATCATGCCGCGCCACTTGTAACGGGGGGCATCCTCAATCTCACAGCAGGGGGCTGTGAGACTTTCCACACCTGTGTGGAGATCCGCGTCAAACAGCTGGCGCAGCGTCTGCATGGCGTAGAGGACGCCGCCGCGATCCGACGCATAGGCCGTAATGGCATCTGCCGCCACGCTCAGCCTGTAGCCGTCCGCGGGGAGCGTTTCATCCTTCAAAAACTTGACGGCGGCATCGTCCTGTGCACAGACGGCAGGCGGCGTTTGCAGCGACTTGCCAATCAGGCTGGTAAAGAACGGTTCCTGTGCCGCGAATGCCCCGTCCATATAGTAACCGGTAGATGCATTCAAGGTGAACCGGCCGGATTTTTCAATTGCCTTTTTGGGCTTTGGGATAATGTTCATGGTGCTTCCTTCCTTTATTATGTAAAATCTAATTATCGCGACTGGTTATCGTGATCGGAATGACCTTTTGCGGCCATTCGGGCAACCCGCGCGTCGTCAATCAGGTTGTGCAGGCCCTGCCAATGAAGTTGGCGCCGGTTAAACCAGAGGGAATACCCCTTTGCACGGAGTTTAGCGGGCATATACTGCTTTTCCGTGGCCGCATGGCGCACCCCGTAGAGTGCCAGCAGCTGGTAGAATGGATCCAGCGCAGCGCAAAAACGCGCATAATTTTTGGCGTCTGCCGGAGTCCATCCACTCTCTGCAATGGCACACAGGCGGGGGAACGTACAGTATTCCGCCTTTTTCATATTGGGCACATACTCCGTCCACAGCGGCCCCTCCACCCCTAACAGGCTTTGGGCTGCCTTTTCGGACAGGCCGTCCGGAATGGGATCAAAATCATAAGTCTGCCGCAGGTTGTTCCACCCGTAGGGGAAATCAAGGTAATACGGGAATGCGCTTGACTGAACCGCCGCCCGCCCGTTTTCCATCTCACGGTTAAAAGTACCAACGGTTTTGGGCCCCATGCCACAGAGCTGATAGCCGATGGAGCGGTTGAGCAGATCCTTGGGCGGGATGCCGTCCCAGCTCCACATCAGGGTGCGAATGCCCTTTTGCGCCAGATAATTGTCCACGCGGGACATGAACCAGAGCTGCAAGTCGTCCTCTGTTTCGAGGCCGAGCTCCCGCATTTTCTGCTGGCAGCGGGGCCTCATCCCCGCCCAGGTGGATCCAGCCGTCCGGGAATAGCTCCGCCACCTCGTCCAGCACGTTGAAGAGAAACTGGAATGTGCTCTCCTTGCCCGCACATAAAATATCGTGCTTAACACCCCAGTGGGTGGCCACCGGAAGCTTCCGGTCAAAGCACGACAGTTCCGGATAGCATGCGATGGCCGCCTGCATGTGTCCGGGCAGGTCAATTTCCGGAATCACTCGGATGAACAAGCTGTGCGCATACCGGACGATCTCTCGGATCTCCTCCTGCGTATAAAAGCCGCCGTGCGGACGCAGGCCGAAGTTTGTGTGGCTGCGGCGGGAGCCGTACTCCGTCAGGAGCGGGTACTTTTTGATCTCAATGCGCCAGCCCTGATCCTCCGTCAAATGCCAGTGAAAAGTATTAAGCTTTTGCAGCGCCATCCAGTCCAGGAATCGTTTAATCTTTTCCACTGGATAGTAATAACGCCCCGTATCCAGCATAAACCCACGGAATGGAAAACGCGGCCTGTCCGCTATGCGCAGGGCGGCGATCTGCCCGCCATCGCTCTGGAGGATCAGCTGCTTGAGCGTCTGTAAGGCATAAAAGGCGCCGCGCGGCCCAGAGGAATCAATCTGAACCTGGCCACTGTGGATTTCCAGTGTGTAGCTTTCATCGGTTGGGTCTTTGCCCGTCCGGATCTGAATATTATCTGCGCCGGAGGGAATATGGCTGAGCGATAGAAATCGCCTAAAGTCTGCCAACAGGCATGGATCCGTGCCGTCAATGGCAAGGCCGAGGCCCGATGCACAGTCAAGCCCTGCCCCTTCTAAAATGGTGAGCCCGGCTGGCTGTGGGATGATTTTGTAGCTGTACATATAAAACCTCTCAGTAGGGAGTAGATGGGCACCCTTATTATAATCGAAAACAGATACTTCCGCAAGGTTGAAAGCGGAAATAAATTGTGCTATCATTAGGCAGGAAATATTGTGCGTATGCCCCTAAATTTTTATGGAAACGGGAGGCTGTCATGGCTGTGAAAACTTCATTCTATGTCCTGTCGGACACCCACTATTTTTCCCCCGCTCTGATGACGCCCGGCAAGGCGTTCTTCAATCGTCAGGTGAGCGATCAGGTGCTGCTGCTTGAGAGCGGACCGATTATCGATGCGGCGTTTGATAAGCTGGCCGCCGACCGGGAGATCGACACGATCCTGCTGCATGGAGATCTGATCAACAACGGCGAACGGATCAACCACGTTGAATTCCGCAAAAAACTCGAAACGTTGCGCAATGCGGGTAAAAAAGTTTATATCACCACCGCAACGCATGACTTTGCCACCGGTGCGGGGGTGGATAACGGGTTTACACCGCTGAAATACCTTGGGGACACCACGGAGCCGGCGGAGGGGATGGTGCGTGAGGAGTTGCGCGAATTTTACGCGGATTATGGCTTCAATCAGGCGTACAGTATCCACGAGCCCTCCATGTCCTATGCGGTGGATCTGGGCGGCGGCGTACGGCTGCTCGCCCTCAATGATGACGGCAATGGCCGCAGCTTTTGCGGCTACTACCCGGACTGTGTGCAGTGGATCCTCGACCGCGCGCAGGAGGCACGCGAGGCCGGAGAGATGGTCATCGCCATGACGCACCACCCCGTGATAGCGCCCATCTCCGTCTATCCGATGATGAGTGAGCGCAATATGCTGGGGAACTACCGGAAAATGCAGCAGCTCTTTGCGGATACGGGGATCCAGTTCGTCTTTACCGGCCACACGCATATGCATGATATCGCCATGGTGCGCAGCGCGAAGGGGAATCCGCTGTACGATATTGCCACCGGCGCGCTTGTCGGCTATCCGGCTCCGATCCGCAAGGTGACCATTGCGGACGGGAAGGTTACGGTTACGACCGAGCACCCCGGCAGCTTTACCTATGCGGGGGAAACACACGATACCCTCACCTACACGCGTGACAAGGTGGACGCGCTGCTGGATGCGGCCGTTGATGCCGCCCGGGAGGATCACGAGCTGCTCAAAGTGATGGCGGATGGCTTTGGGATCCCCGGCGATTCGATCGACGAGAACGGCATGATTATTGCAATCATGGGGAATATCCTCAACGAGGCGACCATCGGTGAACTGTCCACCATGCTGGGCAGTGGGGCGGACGTGACGGAGATTGCGGAAACGCCGGTCAAAGATGTGCTGAAGCGCGTATTCCGCAATCTGTTCGGCGGCAGCGAGGATATCACGCCCGATACCCCTGAATACCGCGCGATCATGGGCCTGGTGGAGGCCGCACCGGCTGCTGCATCCAACTTTGGCTTTGAGCTCGGGGCGGAGATTGTCGGAAAAATCAAAGAGATATTAAACGGTGTCCTGTATGATGCCCCCCCGGCGGACGATAACGCGGTTTTGGATGTAGAGGATCTTCGCCTGTAACGGCGTCAAATTAGATATGAATAAGTCAAGGAGGAACTATTATGTCTATTGTTGTCAGCAAATATGCCGAGGCCCAGGAGTATGGTACAGTCTATGCCTACGAGATCACCATGGGGGACTTTTCCGCTAAAATTCTCTCTTTTGGCGCCACCTGGCAGTCCATGACCGTCCCCGGGAGAGATGGCCGCAAACGTGATGTGCTGCTCGGGTTTGATACGCTTGAGGGCCTCCTCGGCGGCGACTACGAAGGCATGGTCGTGGGCCGGTATGCCAACCGCCTCTCCGGTGCTGTGACGGTGAATGGGAAAAAATATGATCTTGAAAAAAACGAAAACGGTGTCACCTGCCTGCACAGCGCAAAGGAATTCTCCTTTGTCAACTGGGCGAGCCGGACGGTGGGGGAGGATACGGTGGAACTGATCCACTATAGCCCGGACGGCGCAGCTGGGTTCCCGGGCCGTGTGGAGGCTACGGTGCGCTATACCCTCACGGCGGATGGGTCGATGCGGATTGAGTACCGGGCCGTCAGCGACAAGGACACGGTGCTGAACTTTACCAACCACGCCTACTTTAACCTGTCGGGCGGCGGAGATATCCTTCACCACACCATGAAGATCAACGCTTCCGCCTATGTGCCGGTAGACCGGCTGAATATCCCATGGGGGGAGATCCGCCCCGTTGCAGGTACGGCGTTCGACTTCCGTGCTGCGAAGCCGCTCGGGCAGGATATGCACGCGCAGGATGAGCAGATTCAAAACGCCCGCGGTTACGACCACAACTTCTGCCTGGACGGCGAAGCCGGACAGCTGCGCGAGGCGGCAGTCCTCCGCTCGGAGGCGGACGGGATCACCATGACGGTGCTCACTGATAATCCCGGTATCCAGATGTACACGGGCAACTTCCTGGATATGCCCGGTAAGGGCGGTGCCCACATGGGGGCCTACGCGGGTGTCGCGCTGGAGACACAGTACTATCCCGATACGCCCAACCGCCCCGAGTTCCCGCAGTGCACCTTTAAGGCTGGGGAGGTGTACCACTCCGTCACGGAGTACCGCTTCTCCGTGGATGCATAAAATGGGGGATGCGTGTGAAGACGGACTATACCTTTGGCGTGCCTGAGCCTGGCCATTGCTATTACGACCGGGTGGGCGCCTATCTGATCGCAATGCGCGCGGGGGCAATTGCGCTGATCCAAACGCCCAGAGGGTATTTTCTGCCTGGCGGCGGGATGGAGCCGGGTGAGAACCCGGAGGCCTGTATCCGCAGGGAATTGCTGGAGGAGACCGGATATGA
>USLQ01000073.1 GCA_900555545.1 uncultured Oscillospiraceae bacterium
CTGCCGCAACAGGCTTGGGCTATTCGCCCTTTACGCAGCACCATTTATGATGCCGCCCCTCGTCCTGATCAACGACTGGGGATGGGAACAAAGCGCCCACCTGGCCGCCACGATCGCCTTTGTGCTGTTCAACACAGTCGCTTTGTTCCTCCTGTTGCTGCGCGGCGCCCGCACAAATTTTAGATACAAAGTGTTGGCTGTGCTATCCCTCCTGATCCCGTTCGCCTCGATCGCCATGCAGGCAATCCTCGGCTCCAACGGCCTGATGGAACTACTGCCCCTGCTGCTGACCATGCTGCTACTGGGGTGGATCAACTTTACGGAACGTCTCCCCATTGCGGAATCCGTTATCCCTCCGTACACGCTGCGCAAAAGCCGTACACGGGCACTACGTCTTGCCCGGTACACCGGTATCTTCGGCGCACACGATTTTTATCTGGGGAATTGGGACCGGGGAACCGCCCACCTGGGGCTGACCTATATTGGCCTGTTATTCTGCCTGAACCGCCTGATTGGCGTAGGGAATGAGGCCCAGCTACAGGGAGAGGGGCCCCTGATATTTTTGGCGATCGGGATTGCCGCCCTATCCGGTTCGCTGACCTGGGGCATCTGCGACACATTGGAACTGCGCCGTGTGCTCAAACATTCCCACCCACCTGCAGAGGGATCCCACCAAACATATGCGGTCAATCGTTAAGATTACCCTGTATTCCTGTATTATCGAAAGATATTTTTGCACATAAAGGCAAAAATATCTTTTATTTTTATTTAAAATCTGTTAGAATATAATACATCGATTTATATTTTATAAAGAAAGAAGAGAAAGCCAATGAAAAAGGATCTCCGGGAACAGATGCTCGGCACCCCCAACCGGACGCTCTGCATGGCCATTCTGGTTATGGCGCTAATCTACAACGTTATTTTCGGCTGCGTTCGTAACCCCCTGGGGGAGGACAACACGATCTCCTGGATCGGCTATGACCACCCCTTCGGATTCCTGCTGTGGGGCGCACTGACCGCAGCTGCGTTCTACCTGAACATTCTGTATGTGTACCGGAAATACGGCTACACCGGAAAGATCGGCACGGTTGCCCTGCATGTTGCGCCATTCATGGCATTTACCGTCATCTTTATCAACGACTGGGGTTGGGAGCACGTGCTCCACTGGATCGGCGCTATCGGTTTCATCGCGCTCAACGGTGCGGCGCTGCTACTGTTTTTTTTACACAACTTCAAAAAGCACATCAGCTATAAGCTCACGACCTTTGCGGTTGCACTCATGCTGCTGGCTATGCTGGTCATCCTGCTGACTGTCGGCAAGAGCGGACTGCTGGAGCTCGTCCCCATCTGGCTGGCCCTGATTCTGCTCTTCCTTGTCAATTTTACGGAGATCTATCCCGTCGTAGATCCTGCCGCCCCGGCGAATCGAAAGGCCAAGCGGCGCGAGAGGGCCGTTCAACTCGCCTGGCGGCTGGGAATCTTTGGCGCGCACGAATTCTATCTGAACCGTTACCCACAGGCGATCGCCCACCTGGCAGTAACTGTCATCGGCTGCCTCCTCTGCCTGGACCGCTTTATCGGTATGGGTACGATCAATAACATCGAGGGGGAGAGCGCCTGGATCTATCTTGCCGCAGGGATCTCCATTCTGGCTGGTTCTGTCGTCTGGGCAATCTGCGACGCGCTGGAATTGCGCCGGGGCGGGAACTGGAAATCCGTTCCGCACACTACCGACCAACGCGAGCACGCCAAAAAGAATTGAGGTCATTCCTCACATATAATGCTCACCGGCAGAGGGGCGGGGACAGTTGTTCCCTCCCCTCTTTTTTGCCGACATTCCGGACGAAAAACGCACCTGGGGCATGATGTACTTTGTGGAACATTCGCCTTTTCGGGGAGAGCCCTCCGTGGTACAATAAAAGGTGAAAGGTTGTGACTCTATGCGATTTAACACCGTCATTTTTGATCTGGACGGCACACTCCTGAACACGCTCGACGATCTGGCCGACAGCGTCAATTATGTGTTAAAGGCGCACGGCTTCCCCGCACACTCGCGGGATGAGGTGCGCCGCTTTGTGGGCAACGGCGTACCACTGCTGATTGAGCGCGCTGTTCCCGCCGGGACCAGCCGGGAGATCTACGAACAATGCCTCGCCGAATTTAAGTCCCATTATGAGCAGAACATGTGCAACAAAACAGGCCCATACACCGGAATTCCGGAACTGCTTGCCGCCCTGCAGGACCGCGGGGTTGGAATGGCAATTGTCTCCAACAAATTCGACGCTGCCGTCAAGGAGCTCTGCCACCGGTATTACGGGGACTTTATCCACGTGGCCATCGGCGAACGCGCCGATGTACGCAAAAAGCCCGCACCGGACAGCGTTTTTACCGCGCTGCGGGAGCTTGGCTCCGGCGCAGAGGGCACCCTGTATATGGGGGACTCCGATGTGGACATTCAGACAGCTCGAAACGCCGGACTAAAAAGTGTCGGCGTGACCTGGGGCTTCCGGGACCGTTCCCTGCTGGAGCAGGAGGGCGCCAACTATATCATCGACTACCCTGCACAGCTGCTCAAAATCGTGGAATAGCCAATAAAGAACGGTACAAGCGCCTCTCACAGGGACACGATCACCCGCATAGGATGAGGACAGCGGGCCGCAAAAGCGGTGCTGCAAAAAATGAGAGGCCGTGATCGCATGGATTTTCTGCTCGCTGCCGCGCTCTGTGCGGACACCCTGTTTGTGTGCATCTCCTATGGGGCATCGGGGATCCAGATCCCCACCCTATCCCGCATTATTTTATCTGCCATCCCGGCCGCATGCTTTGCCCTGTCCCTGGCGATTGGATCCCTAATTGCATCCTACATACCACCATTCCCCTTCCGGCTGCTGGGCTTTTTTGTGCTCTTACTGCTCGGAATGCAAAGTCTTTTTGGTTCAAAAATACGCACCGCACTTCGCCGCAGGCTGGATCGCGGCGTCACTTTGCGCCTGAAAAATCTATCCATTGCGCTCTCCATCTGCGCAGACAGCCGCAGCGCGGATCTGGACCGCTCCCGAACCCTATCGGCACACGAGGCGCTTTTGCTCTCCCTCTCTGTCTCTCTCGACTCACTGGTATCTGGCCTGAGCGTCGGTACGGATGGACTGCGTATGCTCCTGCTGTCCCTGTTCACGCTGCTGTTCTCCCTGTTGGTGTGTTGGGCGGGTATCTTCATCGGCCAGAGACTTGGGGAGAGCAAGCATGACTTTTCTTGTATTGGTGGGCTCCTCCTGATCGTTATCGCCGTGACAAAATTATTTTAAAGACATTTTTATTATTCTGTGCTTTTCCGGGCAGAATAACAACAGGCGCTCATACGCCAAAACTTTTTTGGAGGAGAATCAACGATGGATCAGTGCAAAAAGAACGAGTGTATCGCCTGTACGGTAGAGCAGTGCATGTACCACTGCAAAAATGCAAACTACTGCTCTCTGGATCACATCCAGGTCGGCACCCATGAGGCCAATCCGACCATGGAGCAGTGCACGGACTGCATGTCCTTCCGCCGCAAATAAAAAAACGGCAACAGGAGGCATGCCGTTACGGTATGCCTCCTGTTACATACAAAGCTAATCCTGTATCACATTCTCCGCAATCATGGCCAGCAGTTCCTCCGCATAAACGATCTCGATATGATCGTCCAGCAACGAGACGAGTAAATTCAGATCCTCGATAGAAGTGGACCACGGATGAATATTGATATAGCTGTACCCCTCCTCGGATCGGATATCACAGGGCAGGGCGTTGAGTTCCTGTGCAAAATCTTCAATCCACTCCCGGGAAATTTTTTCCTCTTGATTTTCAGAGGTAAACCAGAAAGATTTTTTCACACTGACAAAGGGCTTTCCGCCGCTGATAACCATTTTACCATCCAGCGCTTCGTATTTATCCTCGATCTGCATCAATCCGCCCGAAAGGGATTCCTGTACGGCATAGGCCTCAAGAGCCCGCCCCAGCTTATGGGTGCTGGTACTGTTGTCCAGGATCGTCACGACCTGAAGATCGGCCTGCCTCATCGCTTGGACGGTCCCGGCGGCAAAATGCTCCAGAGCCGCTTCCGGATACCGTGTCGGGTTGATATACCCCAGCCCCGAGACGCCGCAGACAAAGCGATCCCGGTCCGTTGCCATATTGTAGACATATTGGAGAACAGTAGGGGCCAGGCGGTATAGCATGGGCGGTGCAGTCCAGGACAGTTTATAATCCCCCGCTGTCTGCACCCGATCATAGTAGTGATCGCGGAACGGAACGGTGGTCTCATACCACTGGGCGTTATCGCCATCACTCATCACCAGTGCAATATAGTGTTTGCCCTCCTGTGCCGTAACCTGTTCCGGGCTGTTTTTCTGATGAATGGGTTCCCTGAGTTTTAACGAGGAGAGCAGGCTCAGGTTGCTGCAGTGATCGGACGGGATCACCGCAATGGCGCTCCCACTCGCCTGTTTAACATAGCCGAGTTCATCAGCACTCCAGCCAAAGGCAATCGCATTCTCATTGGCCCACTCGAACACCTGCTGCCGAAATTTCACCTGGGCACGGTCATCCTCATTCGTATAAAAACAGAACGCCCCTGCTGCAACAGCATAGTCCCTCAGTGTCACAAGCTCCGGCGACTGGTGAACCAGCAGATTTTTATTTAAGCGATCCTGATATTTCTCAAACACCTGCTCCTGGGTCAAGGCGCCGTCCGGCTTCGTTAGATCCTGCTTGATTTCAAGACCAATGGCCTCCGCCTGGCCGGCCAATTCCTCCGGGACAGCCAGCCAACGTTCCATACCCGCTATAGTGAATGCTGAATTGATTGTGTTATCCCCCATTCGGAACAAAACACAGCCCCCGTCCGTTAAAGCATCCCGGTTCTCCCGAACCAGAGTCCACAAATCCGCAACCCTCTGAACGCTAATCCCTTTATTTTCCTTTAAATACTGCTCCAAAAATACAATATTTTCGCCATCCTCAATATAAATCCTGGCCTCACGCTGCGCACAGATCCCCTGAAGGGACGAAGCCACAGTGTATTCGGCATCACTCAAGTCCCCGCGGTTGATGACATAGATCACTGACTCCGGCGCATGGATTTCCGGTAAAACAGCCTGCGCCCTGCCTTCTTTTAGATCCGACCGCACACAGGATGCTGTTCCCAAAAGGCAGGCAATTCCCAGGGCAGCAGCAGCGATACGTCCCCCAATTTTCACAATACCCCCCCAATACTTCTATTGCACCCGGACACGCATCGTCTCTCCCGGTGCAACGGCAATAGACACACCGCTACGACGAACGCCATTGACCGTATCCGATTCCACCGGCCGCTCCACACCGTTCACAACTATCTGCTTGAATACGCCTGCAAACGCGCAGTGCCACCGGATCGTCCGATTAGAGTGATTGGCAAGTTCTGCCGTACAGTGGTCTGGAAAATCAATATCCAACTCCAGCGGTCCCAGACGCAGGGAGCGCACCGACAGATCCGGAATCTCCCCCGGCAGGCAGGGGCATGTTTTCACCATATCCGTCAATATATCCGCCTGTAACCCCAACAGTCCCTCCACTGCGGCGGAGACCATAGTAAAGGAGAGCTCCGGATAATCCTCATTGAGCCCCTGGCTCGCACGGACATGCGGCCGGAAGCGCCGTTCGCCGATATATTTCATCCACTTCCACCCCTGTTCCGCCCGGTGATAGGGGAAAAAGACCTGGGGCAAATAGGTAAAGCTCTCAATATTCTCCGAGGCAGTCCGGCTGTCTTCATCCATATGGTCGATGTAGTCGAGCAGCCGGTCGTTGCGCTCCCCCGGCTCAGTGAGCAGTTTAAGCGGCATGAAAAAACATGTCTCCGCCCCGGTGATGCCGCGGGCGGATTTTTTCCACTGCCAATACTTCTCCCCGTGAAAACCGACGCCAAAGACATAGCCGCAGCCGTCCTCCTGCGGCGGGGTACTCCACACCTCATTAAAATAGGCGCGCAGTTCCGTGGCCCGGCGGCAATACGTCTCCGCCTCCCGCGC
>USLQ01000074.1 GCA_900555545.1 uncultured Oscillospiraceae bacterium
ACACGATGCAGCGCGCCCTCGCCCAGATGGAGAACAGCGGCCTGATCTATACCCAGCGCACGAGCGGCCGGTTCCTGACCGACGACCGGCAGAAGATCGAGCGCCTGCGCCGGGAGGCAGCACAAGCGCTCATCCGGGATTTTCTGCGGAAGATGCGCGAGCTCGGAATCGGGCGGGAAGAAGTATGCAAGCTGATCCAAGCACAAGAGGAGGATGACACATGAGTGAAGAAATAATCCTGTCCTGCAAGGGGCTGACCAAACGCTACGGCGCATTCACGGCGCTGAACAATTTAAATCTGGAGCTGAAAAGCGGGCGGATTGTGGGACTGCTGGGGCCAAACGGCAGCGGCAAGAGCACGTTGATCAAGGTTGCAGCCGGGCTGTTGAGCCCCAACAGCGGGGAGCTCACGATCTGCGGTGAACACCCCGGTGAAAAGACAAAGGCTATCGTCTCCTATCTGCCGGAGCGCAGCTATCTGCAAAGCTGGATGAAGGTCAAGGATCTGGTGGACCTGTTTGAAGATTTTTATCAGGATTTTGACCGCCAGCGTGCGATTGATATGCTCGCCTCCCTCCACCTGCCGTTGGATGCCCGGATCCGGACCCTCTCCAAAGGCAACCGGGAAAAGGTCCAGCTGATCGTGGTGATGGCGCGGCGCGCCAAACTCTATCTGCTGGATGAACCGCTCGGCGGTGTGGATCCGGCGGCGCGCGACTATATTTTGAATACGATCATCCGCTCGTGTAACGAGGAGGCGTGCGTACTCCTCTCCACACACCTGATCTGGGATATCGAAAAAGTCCTGGACGAGGCCGTATTCCTCAACATGGGGGCCGTGGGGATGCACGATACGACGGATAACCTGCGCGAACAATACGGCAAGAGCATCGACGCGCTGTTCAGGGAGGTATACAGATGTTAGGCAAACTTTTAAAACACGAATTCCGGGCTACGGCACGCATTCAACTGCCGTTCCTCTTGATGGTGGCCGCCGCCACCCTGCTGCTCGTCTGCCTGGTCGCAGTCCATCAGGCGATGCCGGAGCGGAATATTCTGTACACGGTAACCAATATTCTGATTGGCATTTTGGCCTTCTTTTATATCCTTGGGATCCTGGCCTATATTTTTGCCGCACACTTTTGCGGCGTGCAGCGGTATTATAAAAACCTGTTTACCGATGAGGGATACCTGACCTTGACGCTGCCGGTCAAAAATGGATATCACCAGACGGTCAAGCTGATTGTGGCCGTCTTCTGGGGGATAGTGAGCCTGGTTGTAACCGGTTTGAGTGTGTATGCGCTCTTTTCCATCGGGGTTATGGAGATCATCACGCCTGCCGAAGTGTGGGAGCGCGCCACTTTTTATCTTGCGGCCGCAAAGGTCATCGGCCTGATCGTGCTGTTCGCCGTCACAGTTCTGATTGCGGAGATCTCCTTTTTTACGATGGCGTACTTTTGCATTGCCGTGGGGCAGACCTTCTCCCAGAAGCATAAGGTGATTGCCGCGTTTGTCACCTATCTGGTTATCAGCGCCGCCCTGCAGATCCTATCCTTGATTCTGCTGGGGGCCGGCGTCGTGGCCTTCGACGATGAACTGACGCGGCTGCTCAGCAACAATTTGCCGCCATTCCTTGTGCTCACCTGCGTTGCAATCACGGTTGATGCAATCTCCCTGCTGCTCAGCGGTGCCATGTTCGGGGTAACCAACTATCTCACGCACCGGCGCTTAAACCTGGAATAATCCCTGACAAACGGCTGCCATTTGCACTCTGGCAGCCGTTTATCTGCAGTTCAAGTACATTTAAGATATTTTTAATATTTTTTTCATCCAGGGGAAAAACTGATCAAATACAATAATCTTACCGGGAATTGTAAATAAATATTATCACTTTTATCAAACGGGGTTACTGGGATGCTTTTGCATCCATTAAAAATAGGAGGTGAACATGCATGTTGAGCGCTATCTTTGGTATGATCGAGGGGATCCTGACCAATTCAGGTGTCACTGATCCGGCTCTCGGAATCGTCAAATCCGTGTTTGACGGGATTCTTGGCCTGTTCTAATTTAGAAACTCCCAGAAATTAAAACTCAAGGCAAGGGATGGTGTGTCCCCTGCCTTTTGTTTTTATTTGGAATATAGTATAATGGGATTGTGGCATTGCAAACACCCCAACATTTTTGGAAAAGAGGAAAAGAAGATGAAGCTGACAAAAAAGGCCCGCATTGGGATCGTATCCGGCGCGGTAATATGTGCCGCAGCAATCGGAATTGCCGTCGCTGTGCTCCTCCTCCCCAGCCGGGCATCGGAACCGCACCCCCTGCCGGAGGGGTTTACGGTGACGGCGCACACGGGCTGCATGGGCACGGAGATGAACACGCTGGGCTCCCTGCAGACGGCGCTTGACAGCGGCGCGCAGACGGTGGAATTTGATGTGCGGTTTCTCGCCGACGGCACGCCGGTCCTCGGTCACGACGAGGGGGACAAGAGTGCGGCAAGCGATACCATCGCCGATGCGCTGGCAATGGTGGCCGCCCGCCCAGGCATCACGGTCAACTTGGACTTAAAAGAATTTTCCCCGCTGGAGCGCCTGCAGGAGGTTGTGGAGCAGGCCGGCATGATGGGGCGCGTCTTTTACACGGGGGTAGATGCGGACCACATCGCCGCTGTACGCGCCGCCACGCCGGAAATTCCCTGCTATCTGAACGCCTCGTTCAACGTGCTGAACAGGCGCTCCGTCTCCCATCTGGAGGACCTCGTGCAGCTCTGCCTGGACAGCGGGGCCATCGGCATCAACTGCAGCTATCAGAACAACAGCGAGCAGCTGGTGCGGCTCTGCCATGAGAACGGCCTGCTTCTCTCCGTGTGGACGGTGGATAACGAGGACGATATGGATATCCAGCTCGACTTGGCGCCGGACAATATCACCACCCGGCGGCCAGACCTCCTGCTGCCCAAGGCGCAGGAGCATATTGAGCGGCTGTAAAAATCGGGGAATGCGGTTGATCTGCCGTATTCCCCTGCGCATTGACGCAGGCCGGGCGTGCATCACGCTGGAGAAATATCCGTAAACCAAACGTTCCATAAATACTCAAAAGGCGCGGGGTCTTTGGATCCCGCACCTTTTTTGCCGACACAGGGAGCCCCTGCGAAGGAAGAGGTTGTCTGCCGGTAAAAGGTGGTTTGTTGGTATGGCGTTTATTCGGCCATCCATCCCGACAGAAAACTATAATGTGAATAAGACCTTGCGGTCCCTGTACCGGTCCGTAAATCTGCTTGCCATCTCTCGGATTATGGTAAACCAAAAGGGGAAAATGGATCGCGTGTCTATCCATCAGCCCACGCAAGGCTGTTCACCGTGCCGCTCCCCTGTCCAGCACTTTAATTGTAAATTTTTTATGAATTGTACAGTCTGTATCTTTTAGGTACAGGCTGTTCTGACTTTTGGCGCACTCTTGTATAGAATAAACTCAACATTAAAAATGCAGATTATAATTAAAATTGCAAGGGTGTATTCAAATGTCCAAAACAATGTATATTGCTCCTGGAAATATTTGTTCAGAAAGAGTTCGTTTGGGTAGAGCTTTACACAAACCACCTCTTAGTCAAGAGGAATTGGCCAATAAAATTGTTAAACTCGGTTATGCAAACATGACTAAAACTATTATTTCCCGAATCGAACAAAACAAAAGGCATGTTTGCGATATCGAACTAAGAGCAATTGCCCAAGCTCTCAATGTATCAATGGAATGGTTAGTAGGCGATGAAAAATTGGAATTATAAAACTAATTTTTCGAGGTAAATCCTTTATGTATACAGTCTGTACTTTTATTATCCAGTCTATTTAATATTATAGCTCATTTTAGTTTAAAATCAATAGGTAATTGAAAAAATATCTAATTTGTATTTTTTATATATAAAGGCGGCACATATGGGAAACTCATTATTTGTTATCAAAGGTAATATTTGTGGAGAACGTGTGCGCTTAGGTCGCGCTTTACAAAAACCACCTATTACACAATATGATTTGGCCGTCCGTATCCAACTTATGGGAGTCGAAAATATGACCCCCCTGATTATTTCTAGAATTGAAAAGAATCAACGCCATGTCTGTGATGCGGAACTGTTATATATTGCACGTGCTCTTAACGTTTCAATGGAATGGCTGGTAGGCGCAACAGACCAACTATCATGGAGTAAGAAACTTTAAGTATTACCAATTGATAATCCACGCGATTGGCGTTCTCCCTTAAGGCCCCCTTGTGTAAAGGGGGCTGTCGCGAAGCGACTGGGGGATTGTCGGATGAAAACCGTGGGCTTTTTACTAATCTTTTCCTTATAACAACCCCTCCGTCTCAGCCTACGGCTTCGCCACCTCCCCTTACACAGGGGAGGCTGGGGTTTGTGCTTTCCACGGTTCTCTTATGTATGGGGGCATACGTGAACGGAGGCGATTGTAAGGCTCTGCCCAATTTAATTCGATCGGCGCAGATATTCCCGGGTATCATGAATTTTGTGCTCATTTATATTCTACCTTTAGCAAGCATCTAAACTGTTATGAATATAGTTTAGCCGAAACAGCGCATCCATTGTTGACTTTTGAGCCATTAAATATCGCAAAAGGATAATTTTGGAAATTTTTTCATAAATTCGCCTGTTCAAAACATCACTATACGGGACGGGAAACACTCATTGCTATATTTATCAAGGCACAAACACTGGAGGCTTATTGTATGGCACAAACTTCCTCCCTGTACCCGTAGGGAACGCTGCCCTCAGCGTTCCGTGGCAGAACCAATGACTTTAAATAAAAACCATCGCATCCCCCTGAGATCCACCCGGTTGCGCCGCAAACGGATTGCGAGGCAACCAAACCCTT
Source organism: uncultured Oscillospiraceae bacterium (assembly GCA_900555545.1). Lineage (GTDB taxonomy): Bacteria > Bacillota > Clostridia > Oscillospirales > Acutalibacteraceae > Onthovicinus. The sequence goes on from USLQ01000074.1 coordinate 4,881, forward strand.
TCATGCGGAACGCCGGGGGCGGCGTTCCCTACGAGCTGGTGTGTTTCCACATCCTCTCTACGCAAGGGATCGCCCTTCAGCTTCATAATAGAAGGAACCATCCGCTTTATCGCTGCGGATGGTTCTTTTTATCCATATTTTTGACACGCGGCAGCAGCCGCAATTTCAACCTGCGCTTGAGGAACCAGACAAAGGCCGCATACAGCGCCACACTGGCTACTATCGCCCCAAAATCAAATATCATCACCGTATCGGCGATAATCAGCAACGGGACACCCAATACGGTCATACACCGCAAAACGCTGCCCAGCCTCCCAGGGGTACGGATATACCACTCCAGCCACCCCAGCCCAAAGGAAGCCACAGCCGCCACGCTCCAAAAGCGAATCGCCGGGAGGTACGTATATCCGACGTAATAGGCGGAAACCAGATAATAGGCTACCAGCATACCGCCCAGGAAGAAAAACACATAGGCCCCCGCCCACACAGGGCGGCCGGCCGCCAGTGTGATACAGACGCAGACCATCGCCCAAATGGAAATCCCCGACGTCACCTCGCCGATCAGGTACAGGAACGGGTTTGCGGCGACATCACAGTATTTCGAAAGCGCCCCCATTCCCAGTCCGAATCCAGTACACAGAATACAAACCAGCAAGTGGATCCAGCGCCGCTTTGTCATAGCACTCACCCTTTACGGGATAATATATTTGACAATTGGAATCCTACGGAGTACAAACGTCACCGCCACCGCAATGGCATAGATCAGGAACGGCACTAAGATCCGCCACTCCCAGCAATTCACGGGGATCACCTGGCTGAGTGCGCGGTACACCGTCATATGGATCAAATAGACCCCAAAACTACACCCGGAGAGTTCGCGCGTGATTTTTTGCAACCCCGAATGTGACCCCCCCCCCGCTTTTACCAAAGATTTGCTTGAAGAGCACAAATACTGCCACCGATAAGAACACCGCATAATACTCCGTGTAGCTGAAAAAGGTCTGATTGAGCGTACCATCCCGCGCGGAAAGGAACCAGGTACCAAAGTAACGCAACGCCGCTCCGAAAATGCCCAACAGGTAGATTCCCGCCCGCTGCGCCCGGGTCAGATCCGTCACGGAGAGCAGATAACCGAGGACAGGA
>USLQ01000075.1 GCA_900555545.1 uncultured Oscillospiraceae bacterium
CCCACAGCCACTGATAAAAGCCGTCCCAACGGGCGGGGTCGATATAGCCCCACTGATCTACGTCCGCCTTGTACTGATCGGCGAGCCACTTCTGGCTGGCGACAACAAGCTCCTCCGACCCCTTGAGTGAGCCGGTCGTGTCGCCGTCAATGAGGATTTGGGCGGCTTCCTCCGGATTGGTAATCGCGTACTCATAGCCCTGCTTTACCGCGTTCAGAAACGCCTTGGCGCTGTCGCTGTGCTGGGCAAGGTAGTCGTTATTCGCGATAAGAACCGGAGTGTAGTAGTCAAAAGTGGGGTTTAAGTCACGCAGGGCAAAGTAGTCAAAGTCCAGGCCGCTGAGCTCTGCATTGATGCCGCTCCAGGCATAGTAGATCCAGATCGCGTCCGCCTGATGGGCTTTCAGTGCGGCAGCCTCATCGGTGATATTGTTTGGGATTAAAGTGACCTTGGAGAAGTCGCCGCCGTCAGCCTCTACCAGATTTTTCAGGATGGCCTGTTCAATGGGGTTGTCCCACGTGGCATAGGTGTGGTTTTCCATGCCCTTGGGCGTATCCATCCCCTCACCTTTGCGGGAGATGATGCCCGAGGTGTTGTGCTGGATCAGCGCGGCCACGGCCGTGATGGGCAGGGGATCATCGATTGCGAGGGATGCCGCCATGGTATCCTGGGCATCAATGGCAAACTGAGCCTGACCGGCAGCACACATGGAGGCGGCGCCCCCCTCCGGCGGCTGGACAATTTCAACTTCCAGCCCGGCGTCCTTAAAATACCCCTTGGCCTGTGCCACATAGAGCCCGGTGTGGTTGGTGTTGGGTGTCCAGTCCAGGCAGACGGTGATTTTTTCCAGTTCCTTATTGGATTCGCCGCCCTCCTCCGCCGTACAGGCGGCCAGGGACAGCGCCATCAGGGCGGCGGTTCCGCCCGCAAGAATCCTTTTGACTTTCATGTTATTTTTCTCCTTTTCTTTCCCACGGCATGGATAGCTTCTTGATGACCGATACCAGAAGCATCAGCAGCAGGCTGATAATAATAATGAAAATGATAACGGCGAACATCTTATCAAACGCATACGCCTTGCGCACACGCGTCATGTAAACGCCGAGCCCCTCAAATCCGCCCAGCCATTCCGCGATGACTGCGCCCACCACGGAGTAGGAGGCGGACACACGCAGCCCGGAGAAAAAGTGGCCGATCGAGGAGGGGAATTTGATATAACGAAAAATTTGAAATTTTCCGGCGCCCATGCTCCGCAGCAGGGCGATGGCGTCGGGATCTGCACTGCGGTAGCCGTCGAGCAGGCTGACTGTGATGGGGAAGAAGGTGGTGATGACCACCAGCGTGATCTTCGGCGCCATGCCGAAGCCCATCCACAGCACCAGCAGCGGCGCGATGGCGACGGTAGGGATCGTCTGCGTGATGACCATCAGCGGATAGAGCGCCTTATATAAAAAGTTAAAGCGATCCATCAGCGTGGCAATGATAAAGGCCAGCAGAATACCAATCCCAAGCCCGGCAAAAGCTTCGGTCAGCGTAACAGAGGCGTGCTGCATCAGCAGGCCAAAATCTGAGACGAGTGCCTTGCACACATCTACCGGGGAGGGCAGCATATAAGAGGGCATCACCTCAAACTCCGTTACACCGAGCCATAACAGCAGGACGACGGCAATCGCCAGTACGGGTGCGAGCTTATTGATGATGCTTTGTAACTTTCTCATCGATGGTGAGGACACCGCCTTCCGGCTTGTAGACGATCTTGACATATGCGGATACGGACGGCGCACCCGCGCGGATGGCGACCTTTTGACACTCGGTCACGATCTCCATCAGCTGGTCATAGCTCTCGCCCTCAATGGTGGTCTCAAACGGGCCGACATAGCAGTTAAGCCCGGAGCTCTTGATATAGGCGATCACCTCGTCCACGATGCGCACGACCTCTTTGTCTCCATCCACCTTAGGCAAAACCTGGATTGCGACACTTGCGTTCATTGCTAAAAACCTCCTAAAATAAAAAATAGAGCCATGCGGATACCGTACCGATGCCGCAAGGCTGTTGCAAAAAACATTCCTACGCCGGCATTACCCGGATCAGGTTTTGAGGGACAGGAGCGGGTTAGCTCCGATCTCAGCCGACATCCGTCAGCGCCCCTTGTGGTATTCGATTGTGCTCATCTATCACTATACCACACTTTGGACAAGGATGCAAGGGGGCGCCCGCAGACTTTTTACGGGGATTAATCGCTTTTCGGACAACTGCGATTGACTTTTTTTACAGTTTTTGTTACGATACTCTCGGAGTATACTGGCATTTTATAATAAATGATGAAGGGTGGAGGGTGTGTTATGAAAAGACGATCCAGAGGAGTTCGGATGCTGTGGGGGATCCTCGGCACGTTATTGGCGGTTTTGGTGCTTGTGGCGGTCATGATCTGTTTTTATGCGCCGCACTACCTCTCGGCCCGGGAACCATATGAAACCGACAGCCTGGCGGATGATGGAAAGATCACTGTGATGAGCTGCAATGTCCGCTGTGCGACACCGACTGATTTGGGGAAAAAGAGTTGGTTTTACCGGGCAAATTTAGTTGTGGATAATATCCGGTCCGTCGTACCGGATGTGATCGGTTTTCAGGAGGTCACTACGATCCAGTACAGTTACCTGTGCGATATGCTGCCCGGCTATGACAGCGTGATCGAATACCGGGACAATACGCCAGTGTTTTCGGAGGGATGCCCGGTCTTCTACCGCTCCGATCTGTATGATCTGGTGGACAAGGGGTCGTTCTGGCTGTCGGAGACACCGGAGCAGATGAGTAAGGATTGGGACGCCGCCTGCTACCGTATTTGCAGCTATACCATTCTGTCAGAAAAGGCGACTGGAAAACAGTTTGTTGTCTTTAACACGCATCTGGATCACGTGAGCGATCTGGCACGTGTCAACGGGATTCAGGTTGTGCTCGATAAGATTGCGGAATTCGGTGGACTGCCCGCCGTATTGATGGGGGATATGAATGCGGAGGAAACATCCGAAACATATCGCATGGCCACAGAAAATTTCCTTGATGTCAAATATCAGCTCGCGGATCCGGTGCAGTCCTGCACCTATCAAAATTGGGGAGCGAATCTGAACAATCCGTGTATCGATTATATTTTGATCTCAAAAACGGGATTTGACGTACTGGACTACAATGTCTGCCGCAACACATATGACGGAGTTTATCCAAGCGATCATTTTCCGATTTACGCACAGCTACAACTCATGTAGGCCATCCGCTCGACAGTTTTGGGAAGCAGAGGAGTTATTTTAGATGGAATATACAGAGGAATTTGGTTTTGTGACGCCATATCTGCAAAACGGAGAGTATATCCTGTGGCGGGGCAGGCCGGCCAAGGGCAATGTTTTCAGTGGCAGGGATATGGTGATGATCCCATTTAGTTTGGTTTGGCTGGCCTTCTGTATTTTTTGGGAGTGGACGGCAATCAAAAGTGGAGCGTCTGTTTTTATGATGCTTTGGGGCCTTCCCTTTATTGCTGTGGGACTGTATATGCTGTTTGGGGGATTTGTTCGCCGGGCACGCCTGAGGGATAAAACGCTCTATGTCGTTACAAATCAGAAGATTATTGTAAAATCGGGCCGCAATATTAATATGTACGAGGGGGCGGAACTGCCGCCCATGCAGATTAAGCTGCATAAGAACGGGAACGGCACGATTCTATTTGCCGACGAGGTATATACCAGGCGCGGGCGAATGCACGCCACCTACTGCGCGCTCGAAAATCTGACAGATATTGCACAGGCACAAAAGGCTGTTGCCACAATGAAGCAATATAGCGGTGGGCAGGAGTAGACGCTGGCTCGGATGAGGAGCAAGTTTTTTAGAGCGAATTGTATAAACTGGGGGGGATTGTGTTGACGGATACGGGTAAAAAGATCGATGGCCTGCGCCGGCGTTCCAATATTTTAGAAGTAGGCCTATATGCACTATTGTATCATCGGTATCCGGGCATCGTGGAGCAGATGGATCTGTGCTATGATCCGGGCGGACGCCGTACCAGCTTGGACATCATCCGACCGATGGATTCCGGGGACAGTCCTAAACCGCTATTGATCTACATTCACGGCGGAGGATGGGTCTCCGGGCTGCGTAAAGCGCGCCGTTTTTATTGCAGAAGATGGGCGCATCAGGGCTTTGTGTGCGCCAATATCGGCTACGACTATGCCCTCGACGCCAAACATCCGGAGCACATCCGGCAGATCTTTCGCGGGATTGAATATGTGCTCCGCCGCAGTGGAGAGTTTGGGATCGATCCGTCGCGTGTGGCTGTGGCCGGGGAGTCCGCGGGCGGGTATTTTGCCGCCCTGTTGTCTGCTGTGACATCTCATCCCCAGTTATACAATTTACTTGACATTAAATTTGGTTTTAAAGATAGCTTTCGGATCCAGGCCAGCGTTCTGATCAGCGGGATTTTTGACCCGGTTCGCGCGCTGGATACCGGATTCCCTGACATGCCTTTGTTTGTAGAGGCCTTCACTGGCCGTCCGCCAGCGGAGCTCAGAGGAGAAGGAGACGGCCTGCGATCTTCCTTAGCGCCCTCCTATTACACCGATGAAAAATTTCCGCCGGCATTTATTATTGGCTCTGATAAGGATCGGCTTTTGCCGGAATCCATTGCACTGCATCAGGAACTTGACTGCGCCGGTGTAAAGAACGAATTGTATATCTGCAAAGGTGTGAACGGTGTCCATGCTGGAGGCCTCGCCTGCCATATCGGATCTGGGAAGAAAGCCGTTGAGCGGGCAGTGCGGTTTGTTGAGAGTCAAATTGGATGCGAAAAGGATGCCGTTGAAGCGGGTTAAAGTGAATTTTGTATGTTTTTTGGGCGGAATTATGAAACCATACTTGAGTTTTTCGTCGAAAAATAAGTGCAAATACATATAGAAATGTCATTTAGTTGTATTCAAGTAATATGTACCGTAGCGTGTGTCAGAGCAGACATTTTTTGATGATTTACGCGCAACTGTAATTCCAGTCGTCTAAATAAAAAGCACCTTTCTACTGTAATGGAAAGGTGTTTTCGTATATTTACAGATCGACCCGTTCAAAACGTTTGGAAGCGACGCGGTATGCCGCATAAAGGCACCCCGCATAGGAGATGATTCCAACCATCAGAATCGGGAGCTGGCGCAGCAGATTTTCCGGAGCAATACTGTCCATCCAGGCCAGTGCTGGAATGTGGCCGCAGGCTTCCACTGCAACCATCAGAAGAATTACCGGTACGAATGCAGTGATGAAGGATTTGCCCGCCTTGTACCCGGATTTATAAAACGCCGGGAAAAATATCACATCGAAAACGGCAAACAGAATTAGGCCGCAGCCATACCAGGCGATAGTGGGATCCATCCCCACCGGATTATTCCCAATGTTGAGGGTTCCGCGCAGGATGGCAAAGGGAATGGAGATTACAAGCTGACTCAGCTGTACAGTGAGAATCAGCAGCCATTTTGCCAGTACGATCTCGCGCTTGGTTACCGGAAGAGTGGCGGTATACCAGGCATCGTTGTTCTCCCGTGCAAATGTAAAGGTGACAAACGGGGCGAGGCATCCGAACATAAAGATTACCGTACCCGGATACGCAGGCACAATGGTAAGACAGCCGAACAACGGGAAAATGAACAGTGTCGGATGCGCCGCCAGCACCCATTCCTTATAGAGCAGCTTCATCAAATTTGCTCCTCTCTGTGCGCAGCATGATTTCCTCCAGTGTGAGCTGGCCGGAGTCCTGCGGCGTTTTTAAGTGTTCAAAGGAGTGTAGAAAAGTTTTTCGATCCGCACTGCGCAGGAGCCTGCCGCCTTGAATATAGGTGATGTCGTCGGCACATCGGTCTAAATCGGAGGTGATATGCGTGGAGAACAAAATAGAGCGCTTTCCATCCGACACGATACGGCGGAAAATATGCAGCAGTTCGT
>USLQ01000076.1 GCA_900555545.1 uncultured Oscillospiraceae bacterium
ACGGTAGACGTTGTAGCTCGACGCCGCCGGGGAGAGCAGGCAGGAACGACCCTTTTGCGTGATATTGGTCGCCATCTGCACGGCCTGCTCCATATCCTCCGCCTGGTAGATCATCTTCCCGCAGCGCTTTTGGATCAGATTCCGCCCGATTGCACGGCCTGTATCCGGCAGGCAGACGATGTTGCGCACCGCACATCGGCACAGATAGTCTTCAAACTCCGTGTAGTCCAGGCCGCGGTCCATGCCGCCGATGATGAGCGTATCCACATCGCCCAGGCCCTCCACGCCGCACTCCACCGCGCGCGGGATGGTGGCAATGGCGTCGTCATACCATTTGATCCCGGCGTACTCCCCCACAAACTGAAGGCGGTGCGGCGCGCCGCGGAAAGAGGCAACCCCCTTCAGGATCGCCGCATCGCCGATCCCCAGATCGCGCGCCGCGTGCATGGCAAACAGGATATCATAGTGGAAGTGCTCACCGCGCAGATAGTCGTTGCAAGCGAACAACTCCTGTGCGAACGGATCCGCCTGCTCCTTTAGGGAGATACGCTCGAGCCGCGCCGGGAACCGCGTGAGATCTGCAACACCGGACACGTCCTGGTCGCCATTGATGAGGAACAAGTCCTTTGCTGTCTGGTAGCGGGCAATATTCAGCTTGGCGCCCACATACCCGGCATAGCCGTTGTAGTGATCCAAGTGCTCGGGGTACAGGTTGGTCAGCACGGCGATATCAGGCGCGTGGCGGCAAAATTCCAGCTGGTGCGAGGACATCTCGATCACAGCGGTCATGCCGTCCGTATCGCCCAGGCACTCAAACACCGGCACGCCGATATTCCCGATCAGGCTTGATTTGACACCCGCCGCCTGCAAGATGGCGTAGATCAGCGACGAGGTTGTCGTTTTGCCCTTGGTGCCGGTGACACCCACCGTGCGCGCGCAGTCCGCGTACTGTAAGAACAGATCCGTCTGGCAGGTGACGAGCGTCGTCGGGGAGATCTTCACATCCCGCACGGAGATGCCCGGGCTCTTCATCACCACATCGTAGCTGTTGATGCCATCCATATAATCCGGCCCGCAGATCAGGCGGACGTTTGGATCCTCCACCTGCACCGGATTGGCGTCGGCCACGGCAATCTCCTGCTCCGGCAAGAACTCCCGGATAAATTCCAGTGTAGAACGCCCCTCCCGGCCAAAGCCGAGGATCAGCACTTTTTTTCCTTTAAAAAAATCAGCAATCTGGCTGCGAGACAAAGTCAAACATCTCCTTCACACAGGGATCAAACACGGACGGGATATGGTTCAAGCTGTTGAACTCCCGGAACAGCAGCTTTTCATCGAATGTGAGCGCCGTACCCGCGCGGTCCGCATAGCGGCGCAGCAGCAGGGGGAGCGGCCGCCCATCCCGCCCGTACTGCCCGCAGGCAAGCTTACACGCTGCGCCGACCTCCTCGCGGGTGCCGATGCACTCAAACGGCTTGACGGCGCTGAACCCCGTCAGCCCGTCAAAGAACCCGGCCATATCCTCCCGCTCCAAGAGGTTCTGCCCAAAGACCCGCTCCACGCGCTCCGGCGGGAGGAATGCCGACAGGATCGTATAGACAAACAGGCACTTGGGGCAGTTGCAGCACCAGCTGTCCGTCTTACTGCCCAGGTTACAGCTCTTAAATACGTCCAGATACTCTCCGGCATGGCCGGCAAAGTATTTGGCAATCTGCAGCTCGTTAAACGGGCGCAGCAGGCTGAAATAACACACGCGCCCGGAGACGTTCTTTTTCAGGTACCAATTAAAATTCTGCTCAAATTCAAACGACTTGGAGTACTGGTGGTTGACGGTGGATCCGGCCACGTTCCCCTCGTTGGCGCTCGACTCATTGGAGAGGACGATATTCTCCCGCCCGGTGAGCACGGCGCAGTACGCGCACAAAAAGGCCACGATCGCTGAAAACGGCGTGTGTCCGTTCAAAAAGCCCTTTTTGTTCAGCTCCAACAGGTTGGGATCGATGGTCCGGTGGGTAACCACGCGGCTGTCCGCGCCGTAGCCCGCCCGGTCCGCACAGCCCAGACCCGCGCCCTTGGGATTGATAAAAAAGCAGCGGTTTTCCGCGTGCATCCCCCGGAGCAGCTCCAGGCTGACGACAGAATCCTTCCCGCCGCCGACGGGGATCAGGTTGCCGCCCGCGATCACAGGTTCCTCAGGCCGTGCTGCCCGCCGCGCCGGGGCAGCAATCCCAAACAACTCCTCTTGTTCGCAGGCGATCCCGTTACGGTACATCATCTCGCCCAGCCCGTTATAGTAAAGCCTCTGCCACCAGGCGATGTCATCCGCATCCAGCGCACCTCCATCCGGGGGGAGCAGGTGGCCTTCATATAGCTGACGGCCTCCACCATACCCAGCGAAAAAGCGAGTTCCTGCGCAGCGGGGCACTCCGGATCATTGAGCAGCGTCAAATTCTCCGTCTCTATCGTAGTCTGCGGTGTAAAGGAACACAGCCCCGGAATTTCAAAGGTATATCGGAGCGTCACCGCCCCCTCCCCGCGAAGGATCTCATATTGTTTATATTGAAACACCGGATAGTCCCTCCGGAACCGGTCAAAATCCGCCTGGCGCTTGCCGTCGAGCATGGCGCAGCCTCCTTGTGTCATGGTTCGCAGTTCTCAAAACCTATCGTATCATACGGCGCAGGGCCGAATTTGTCACTTCTGCTCGTCGAGCGTCATGGAGTAGGCGGGCAGGAACTCCCGCACAAAGATCTCCGCCTCCGGGCAATGGAGCTCCTCCAGGATCCTGCGTGTGGAGCGTCCCGCCTGGACGAACTCCGTGTTGCCGGCCTTCTCCTCCTCGATACACTTGATCAGGGCGCAGAGCTTGTCCGCCGCCCTGACGAGCGTGCGCAGCTGTGCATCCGACTCGCCGCTCCCTCGGAGGATCTCGCCAAAATCCCCCTGCAAATAATCGGGCAGCTTGTCGAGCAATGTCTCCTGCGCCTTTTCCTCCACACGGCGGTAGGCATTTTTCATCTCCGGATCGTAATATTTGACGGGCGTGGGCATATCCCCGGTCAGGATCTCCGGCGCGTCGTGGTACAGCCCGAGCAGCGCCGCCCGCTCCGCATTATAGTGCTTGCCCAGCTTGCGGTTGCCAATGAGGGCGAGCGCATGGGCGATCACCGCCGTCTCGTGCGAGTGGTCGGCCAGGTTCTCCGGGTGCGTGTTGCGCATGAGCGCCCAGCGCGTAATATATTTCATGCGCCCCATCAGGGCAAAAAAGGAATGGTTCATGGCTCTCTCCCAATTTCAGTCCACACCCAGGCCCAGCTTGATCCGTGCCTCCAGGTGGTCGATATACTGGCGCGCCGTACGCGGGCTCCGCCCCCCGCGGCTGAGGGCCCAGCGCTCGGCCCCCGCGTGCAGTTCCTCCGCGCTGACAGGCAGCTTGCGGTCTGCCGCAATGCCGTCCAGGATATCATAATACTGCTGGCGGCCGGGGTTGATAAAGGTCACCATCAGCCCGAAACGGTCCGCCAGGGAGAGCTGCTCCTGCATCGTGTCGCGGCGGTGGAGCTCGTCGCCCTCCCGGTCGGAGAACTTCTCCCGCACCAGGTGGCGCAGGTTGCTCGTGGCATAGATGAGCATATTGTCGCGGCGTGCGGCCAGCCCACCCTCGAGCGCCGCCTTGAGTTGGGCGTAGCTGCTGTCGTTGGTGGAGAAGGACAGGTCGTCGATAAAAATAATAAACTTGAGCGCCGTGCCGCGCAGCTTTTCCACCACCTTGGGGAACTCCGCAATCGCACTCTTGGGCATCTCAATCATGCGCAGGCCCTCGGGCGCGTAGCGGTTGAGGATCGCGTGCACGGTAGAGGACTTGCCTGTGCCGCGGTCGCCGTAGAGCAGCACGTTGTTGGCGGGCAGGCCGTTCATAAACGCCTGTGTGTTTTCCAATACGCGCCGGCGCGGTTCCTCATACGTTTTCAGATCATTGAGCGTGATCTCATTGGTGTGCGTCACGGGGACAAGCTGTCCATCGCGCCACAGGAAAGCCTTGTGCCGTGCAAACAGGCCGCAGCCGTTGCGGCGGTGGAACGCTGCGAGTGCCTCCACCTTGCCGCCCCAATCCGCGTCCCCCAACGGCTGGATCCCCTGCCCAGCTGCGGGGAACGGAAAATCTGCCGGCAAACCGGCGTCCGCGGGCGTGAGATTGCCAATCTGTTCCAGAATCGCCAGATCATGGGCAGCCGCCTGCGCCAAAGATGCCGGGGCCTTTTCACAGCAGGAGGCCTCTCGGGCAAAAAGATTGTCGCTGTACAGCACCCGGCTGGTCAGGTATCCCTTTAAATCCCCGGCGAATCCGTGCTCCGCCAGCTCGCGGAAAAAGGCCGCGTAGGCAGCAAGCGCCTGTTCGGGAGCCTCCGCGCCAAAGAGGGCGGCCAGTTCCCCGACTGCCGGGATCTCCCGCTGCGTATAGATCAGCAGGGAGGCCAGCGTGCGTACCCAATCCTTTTTTTCCATCATTCCAACCAGACCTTTCTCCGCCTTAAAAAGGCTGCAAATAACCAAGGTAGGATTATATCACTTTTTTTTGATTTTGTCATTATTGCATGATACAATTCTTGACCACGGCGAAAAAATCCTCTTTCGCATACAAAATCGGCGGCAGTCCCGCCTGCAAATTTAAACATTCTTTCCGCTTAAAACCGCTTGACGTGGTCTTTCGCCGTGGTATAATGATAAGTAAACAATTAATAAGGGAACTGGTTATTTTAAGGCCGGTATTGGCGTTTTTATCCAAAAAACACGCCTGCAAATGACTTTGGAAAGGGATGATGGGCTTGAACGGTGCACAGGCAATGGTCAACTGCTTAAAAGAGGAGAATGTATCTGTCCTGTTTGGCTATCCGGGCGCTGCGATCTGCCCGTTTTACGACGAACTGCTCCGTGAGGAATCGATGCGCCATATTCTGGTGCGCCAGGAGCAGAACGCCGGCCACGCGGCCAGCGGCTACGCCCGCGCGAGCGGCAAGGTGGGCGTGTGCGTCGTGACCTCCGGTCCCGGCGCAACCAACCTGATCACCGCCATCGCCTCCGCCTATCAGGACTCGATCCCAATCGTGGCTATCACCGGTCAGGTCCGCCGCGATCTGCTGGGCCGCGACGTCTTTCAGGAGGCAGATATCACCGGTGCGGTGATGCCCTTTATCAAGCACAGCTATCTGGTCACCAGCGCGGATGACCTGCCCCGCATTTTTAAGGAGGCGTTTCACATCGCCGCCACCGGCCGCCCCGGCCCCGTGCTGATCGACGTGCCGGTGGACGTGCAGCAGGAAGAACTGCGCCACGCCTTTGAATACCCCAAAACGCCGAACATCGCCGGATACAAGCCGCGAATTCAGCCCAATGTGCTGCAGATCAAGCGAGCGCTCGCCCTGCTGCGCAACGCCAAGTCCCCGCTGATTGTGGCGGGGGGCGGTGTGATGAGCGCCCACGCCCGCAAGGAACTGCGCGCCTTTGCCGAACAGGCAAATATCCCTGTGACCGCCACTATGATGGGCATCGGCGTGCTCCCCTTTGACCACCCGCTGTACGCCGGGATGCTTGGGATGTACGGGCTCAAATGTGCAAACAGCGCCGTCAAAAAAGCCGATGTGCTGCTGCTCATCGGCGCGCGCGTAGGCGACCGTGCGATTGCGGATCCGGCGAAGACCTCCGAACGGTCCAAAATCATCCACATTGATATTGATCCTGCGGAGATCGGCAAAAACGTGAGCGTGGATATCCCCATCGTGGCGCAGGCGCGCCCGGCGCTGGAGGCACTGCTCAGCCGCTTGGATTTCCGCTGTCCCGACACCTGGGCGTTGAAGGTGGCTCAGATGCGCGCGCAGTGCGAGGAGGAAACCGCCTACTGCCCGATGGCGGACTCCGTGGCGCCCCGCCGG
>USLQ01000077.1 GCA_900555545.1 uncultured Oscillospiraceae bacterium
CCCCTGATAGGGGAATCTCCTTGCCCAAAGGGGCCGTAAGACCAATTCCACTCAGAAACGTCACCCTTCGCATTCCGGTATCATACGGAGTCCAGTTAATGCCCCATCCCCCATAGAAAAACCGCCCTGGTTTTACCCAAGGCGGTCTTCCTCCATGAAAACGATATATAAAGGTAGAAAGGGTTTATCTCTTCTTACGCAGCAGGACTACCGATGCGGCAGCAGCCACGCCGGTATTTGGTGTGTCATTGGTGGAAGAATCACCTGTGCCGGCCGGTGCTGTCGTATCGGGGGCATTGGTGGTATCATCCGTGCTCGGCTCCTCCTCAGAGGGCTGCTCGGATGGCTCCGAGGGCTCAGACGGCTCCGAAGGTTCGGACGGGTCTGAGGGCTCAGACGGATCTGAAGGCTCTGTCGGCTCAGAAGGCTCGGACGGTTGCTCAGCCTCCAAAATGCCGAGCATTACAAGCAGATTATCCACTGTATCCACTGTGCTCTCGCCCTTAATCTGATCCAAAACACCCGCGATGGTTGGACCAAAGCCCTCAATGCCATTGAGTGCTTCCATCAGGCCGGCATAGTTCTCCTCGTTGTCAAACAGATTTGCCTGAACATAGGCAAATACCACCATCAGGACATCGGCATTACTGTCACAACCCTCATCTGCAATGGAAGCAATGAGTTCATTGACAGAGGAAAGCGCAACCTGCGGATCCTTGCCAGCCTCTGCCGCCGCATCCGTCATGATGTAGACCGTACCACTCATATCCGGGATATCTACCAGTCCGTCAAATGCGCCGCTTGCGCCATTCAAAATAGAGTTGATTACACCGTCAAGATCGAGAACCTGCTCATAGACAGGGTTACCCTCATCGTCGACAACTGGGGTTCCCTCAGCATCGACCGCCTGAACATCACTATCTACCGTGTAAGCGGCAATCTTGCCATTGATCCAAGTAACGGGGCCATTGATCATCTCAAGTGTAGGAACGATATCCGACAAACCGAACATACCCAGGATGGTAACGGCGGACGTCAAGGCCGTTTGAAGGTTGACGGTAACGTGGTTTACTGCTGTGAGAACAGCCGCCTGATTGTCGCTGTAGGTTTTGACAAGGGTAAGCAGCTTATCGACTGTATTGGGGGCCAGCAAACGAACGACGGCCATCACATAGTCTGTCAATTCCTGGGCGCCCTGCTCGATTACGGCCGCCTTAGCCTCATCATCGGCGGCATTCTGATACGCATTTCCGATATCAACGAACAGGATATCTTGAAGACCCTTTTCACCAATGTCGGCACCGAGGACTCTCGCTAACTCGTCAATACCGTTGAGGGTATCCCCTATGCCACCTATAAGTGACAGAATATTAATAATACCTGCCACCGGACCCAATCCTGCTGCGTCCATTGTCAATACGCTCTCAACTGCAGCCGGTAGAATCGCTTCAAGGTTCGCAAGGACGTCCTCGGATGAAGCCACAGAAATAGGATGCTCTGCCAAGTAGGCCTTCAGGGAATCTGCCGTAACAGGATCCTCCAGATCGGCAAAGAGTTCGGCATCAATCTTCTGATAGAAGGCGGCGGTCGCAAAATCACCGCCAAGGGACGGGAACACGCCCAAAACGGCCTCTACCACCGTGGAACCATAACTCGCCCACACCACATTCTCCAGCAGGCCATCAACCGTTGTAACAAGCGCCCCGACATTCTCCTCGGTGACACGATCGTTGTACTCCGGTGTGTAAACCGGATCATTCTCCGCTGCGGAGGCTGCAAAAGCAGCAGTTCCAACTGAGACAGCCATAGCGGCAGCCAGTCCGAAACTCAGGATTTTTTTCCCTTTTTTCATGAATTACACTCCTTTACACTTTACAATTTTTCCGAAACGTTTCGTAAATATGGAAAATCCAACCATATTTCCCTTTCGGATTTAGCCATTATTGAATGGTAATTCAATTATATCATCTGTGATTTTATTGTCAATGCATTCTGTACATTTTTTATAAAAAGAATATTGTTTCATCGAACTGCACAGAGGAATATCGGGAAATATATCGATTATGCCCAATGAATTTCTACAGCTTTACGAATCGTTTGGAATTTGGCAGTTCACAAAATCCAATACGGCCATATGATTTTTCCCGCTCAGTTTTATTGCAAAAACTTATGATCCCCCCATGAATCCCCCCACCATATCATAAAACGGCGGCCCACAACCAGATGTTGGACGTCCGCTGGTTATGCATCATAGCAGACGATCTGCATAATGCACAGACAGAATACTTGCAATTACCGCGTTTTGGCATTATAATACAGATAAATAAATAATATGTTTAATTTATTTATATATTTTAAGGAAAATTTCTGAGAGAATCAGATTACAAATTGGGGAAAGGGAGAGATTGTGTATGAAAAATAGGAGGCTCAATTTTGCGGCGATCCTGCTTGCAGGGCTCGCCATCGTGATCACTTGGTGTGTCAAATATGCGCTGTTCTTCTTCCGCGGCGACCTGACCTTAAACTTTTTACCCCTGCTCGCAGTTGATGCGGTGCTGCTGATCCTGTTCCTTGTCATGTGGAAAAAGCCGCTGCCCAAGTGGGTCATTACCGTTGCGCTGATTCTACTTGCAATCGGATTCCTGGTGCCGCTCGTGTTCACTCTGGTCAATATCCTGAACTTTCCACACTTTTTGAACAACCTGTACTCAATCCTGCCGCAGGTGGTAATCGGGGCCGGATTCATCCTGATCTATATGTATTACGACAAACTGACCCGCAGCCGAAAAGCACAGATCACCGCGGCCGTTGTCACAGCTGCCGTGGCCGTCTCCGCCATCTGCATTACACTGCCCTGTTACCTGACTACGGGGACAGTCGTATTCGATACAGGTTCGGACTATACAATCGAATTTATCTCCAACCGCAACGGGCTCGGCTTTGTGGAAGTCACCAACGGCAATGAGACGGAGACCTACTATCACACGGAGCACGGCAAGCGCGTAGCCCACACCACGATCCACCAGGTGAAAGTCCCCAAAGAGGCGCTCCAGGGGGCAACATATCGCGCCGGGGTCAAATCCGTACTATTCACCGTGAGCAACCAGACCTTTTTTGGCAACACGGCGCACAGCAAGCCCATCCGGTTCCGCGAGCCCGTCAGTGATGAAGGGGCGACTTTCTTTACCGTGTCGGATGTCCACTCCCAACCCAGCGGAGCGGTGCGGGCGGTTGAAAAGCACTTTGACAAGCTTGACTTTATCGTCTTTTTGGGGGATATGGTGTCATTCTCCGGCAACCGCTACGATATGGCCATGCTGGTTGACTCCATGGCTCGGATCAGCAAGGGGGAACTGCCCGTCGTGTTCACGCGGGGCAACCACGAGCTGATGGGTGAGGGCGCCAACGCAATCGCGGACTATATCCCAACCCCCACGGGCGAATTCTACTACACCTTCACCTACAACAACGCATCCTTCATCGTCAATGATATGGGGGCAGACAAGGCGGATGACAACCCCGGCTTTTCCGGCCTGTCCGACGGTGTAAATTACCGCCTTTCGCAGTACGAATTTTTTGAGAACGCCATTCAGAGCGCATCTGGCGACTACGTCATTCACCTGTCGCATATTCCAATCTCTACGGAAGCGGAACCGCTCCAGTCGAATCTGGCCGGTATCATCCAGATGCTCAGCGGCAAGATTGACCTAAGTATTGCGGGGCACACGCACAAGTTCAAGGTAGAGGAACCCACCGACCGCGTCCCCTTCTTCGTCATTCAGGAGGGCGGGAACACCAAGACCTTCCCCGGCAGCTACATGGGCGCCCTGTTCACCCTGCGCGACGGCCATATCATGCTGGACCAGATCGACGCATCGGGCAATATTCTCCAGACGATCAAGTTAAAATAATGCCTTACCCTATCAAAAACAGCTGTACCGGCCGGTACAGCTGTTTTTTCCTGTTAAAAGGTCAGGAGCAATCCCTTAGACTGGACGCGCGCCGTCTCATAGATTTCCATCAAGCTGCGGTAGAGCTCGGTGAGCAGCTCGTCATCATTTTCCTCCAGCTCCGGTTTCGCCGACTCAAGCTCATCGTAGATCAATTCCACATTGTCCGGTTCAATGATCCCAAGCCCCATCCCACTGGGGTCGAGCACAAAATCACCGGACCGGACCTCCTCGCCAACAAAATAATACTCCGTGCCGCCGCTCAGGTCGAGTTCCTCCATTGCGCCGCAGAGCGTCTCCCAATCCTCCCCCAGGCCGAGATCTGCCTCCGGATCGTAACACAGGGTCAGGATAAAATCCGCCAACTCCTGCACGTCACCGCTCTCCAGCTCGTCGCGCCAATTCTCCGTCAGCGGGTCGGCCGTATAGGGCGACTGGAGCTGATCCCAATGCGCGTCGATATACTGCTCCAGCACTGCCGTATTCCCCCACCGGCCGGCTTCCAGGATGAAATCCTCAAGCCCGGCGTGATACCGCTCCGTATCAAATAAAAAAGCGCGGTGTTCCATTCCAATATACCCCTCACCTATTTTAGAATTCACTCCGCTCTTATTATATCTGCATTTTACATTGCTTACAAGCCCTTTGCCTTAAAATATTACAGCCCCCGGAAAGCCTCCGGGGGCGCAAAAAATTGTTTTGACAGATCTTCACTGTGCATCCAGCTGCTGGATCAAGGGCTCAAAAGCCTCCACCGGGATCCGTGCGGCAACATCTAATATGCCATTGAAGAACACATATCCGCCCTCAATCAGGCGGAGATGGACGGCCACGCCATCCTCCATTGTGAAATACAGGTGATAGAGGCACGAGTCAAAAACGGAGACAGCCTCCGCATCCTTATCCCGGTCATACGGCACCTCCTGCCTTGGAATCAATTCCGCCACGTTCAGAGCGTTGATAAAATCCGTTAGAACCTGATTCCCGGCCCTGTCCAGCGGACGGATCTCCCCCTTGGAATTATACCAGGAATCCTGGCTCTCATACGTCACGGAGCGGTATTTTTCCGCGAGATGCAGGCGGTCCTCGTACAGGTCGGAGCCGTCGCGGAGCGTGATGCCGTTATTGCAGATAAACAGCTCTATTTTCTCCCCTCGCTTCATGCAGAGCATAAAGGCGGGATCATACCCGTTCACGGAATAAAAATCGCCCTGTACGCTGCCGGAGAGCTCCACGTACTCATCCCGATCCGTCCACTCGTCGATCGTCCCCGTGGACGTGCCGAGGTATTCGCCCACAAGGCTTTCACCCATATCCACAAACCCGTACTGCTCATAACAATGCCCCTGATAGATGAAGAACGCGACCATCATTGTCTCACTTGTTCCGTCCGGCGCCACAATTTCCCGCGGTGGAATCGCAACGCCCCCTTCGGGAACTGTAACCGGGCCTCCGTTATCAACAGGTGGTTCCGTGCGGCCGTTCCATAGCAGCGCGCCGCCCACAACCAGGCACAGGCAGGCCGCCAAGGCGCCCCATTTTATAAATGGATGTGATTTTTTCCGGTGGAGTTTTGTCTGCGCCTCCTCAATGAAGCGCACGTCGATATCGGTCATGCTGTTAAACAGCTGTTCTCTCTGGTTCTCTTTCATAGTGAATAGCCCTCCTTTTCCAACGATTGCTTCAGGTTCTGCCGGAGCCGGTACATCCGCTTGGCCATCCTCCCGTGGGAGACGCCACATTCGCCTCGCCGTTCCAATAGCGGCGCAGGAACAGGATCCGGTCGTCCTGCGGGAGGGAGGATAGCCACGCATTGACCAAACCGGTCAGTTCCCGCCCCTCGATCTCCCCCTCCACCGACTGGGCGGACGGGATACACTCCGCCAGCTCGTCAAGGAGCTGTTCCATACCGGCATAACGCTTTTGCGCACGGTTCTTATGGTACAAGTTGACGGCGTTATTGCGCGTCACCC
>USLQ01000078.1 GCA_900555545.1 uncultured Oscillospiraceae bacterium
TCCGTATCGGCGTCAACTCCGGATCCGTGGAAAAGGAAATCCTCGCAAAACACGGCGGCCCTACACCACAGGCACTGGTGGACAGCGCGCTGCACCATGCCGCCATTCTGGAAAAGTTTGACTTTTACGATATTGTCATCTCCATCAAGTCCTCCAATGTGCCGGACATGGTCCAGGCGTACCGTCTGGCTGCACAGCAGTGCGACTATCCGCTCCATCTGGGCGTGACGGAGGCCGGAACAGCGCGTATGGGCCTGATCAAAACCGCAGCCGGAATCGGTTCGTTGCTGATGGATGGGATTGGCGATACGATCCGCGTCTCTCTGACGGCTGATCCGGTGCAGGAGGTCTATGCGGGCCACGATATTCTGGGCGCCATCGGCCTGCGCACGGACCGGCCGCAGCTTGTCTCCTGCCCCACGTGCGGGCGGACCAAGGTCGACCTCATCTCCATCGCGGGAGAGGTGGAAAAGCGGCTTGGCATAAACCGATCAAGGTTGCGGTGATGGGCTGTGCCGTCAACGGCCCTGGCGAGGCACGGGAGGCCGATATCGGAATCGCCGGCGGAGACGGCTGCG
Organism: uncultured Oscillospiraceae bacterium; assembly: GCA_900555545.1. Classification (GTDB taxonomy): domain Bacteria; phylum Bacillota; class Clostridia; order Oscillospirales; family Acutalibacteraceae; genus Onthovicinus. Next base: position 579 of record USLQ01000078.1, read on the forward strand.
GGCTGATTTTTAAGAAAGGCGAGGTTCTCCGGAAGGTGCCGGAGGATCAAATTGTGGATGAGCTCATGAAGGAAATCGAGAAGATGTGAGGGTAATGATTCAATGGCGTCTCTTTTAAGTGTTTTTGGCGATTACATAACATCGGATCCGGTGCGGCAATACCTTGCCACCGGCCAGGTGAATAATGTCCGGATTGCGGGAGCGGCAAAGGCGGTCAGCGTCTTTGCCTCTTTTCCGTCTCCGGACGGTGGGGAACTCGGTGCGGCGCAGGCGATGCTCTCGGCCCAGTTGGGGCAGCCGTGTGTCATCTGCCCGTCTTTCCCGCCGCAGACGCTGACAGCGGATTATTTTGCCGCGGTGCTCGTCCCGGAGGTTAAGCGGGAGATCACTGCGGCCAACGGATTTTTTGTGGATTGCAGCGCCTCGCTGGAGGCGGATCAGTTAAAAATTACGCTTGCCCACGGGGGCAGTGAGATCCTGCTGCGCGAGCGTGCCGATCAGCTGATTCAGCGCCTGATCCGGGAACGGTTTGAACGCACGGTCACGGTGCAGTTTTGCGATGCCCTCAGCAGTGAAGAGCTGGCGGCCCGGATGGAGGCGGAGGCCGCTGCACATGCCCAGCGAGTGGCACAGCTCATCAGCAGCCAGACCCCACCGCCCGAGGAACCCAAGCCGCAGCGCCCATCCTACCGCCGGGTTCCGGTGGAGGAGTGCAGCTTTGCGGGTACGCCGATTAAACCGGACAGTGTGGAACTTGTCTACGGCATCCCGCTCAAGGGACGGATGCGCCGCCTGGAGGACGTCACGCCAGACGATGACGACGTCACGATCTGGGGTGATGTGTTTAAATTCGACTCCCGTGAGACGCGCAATGGCCGCAGCATGATTATTTCCTTTGACATCACGGATAAGACGGGATCCTATATGGTCAAGGTCTTTGACCCGATTGCCAAATGTGCGGATCTGGTCGCCAATGTCAAAAACGGTAAGACTGCCGTTGTCCGCGGCAATATTGAATATGATAAATACGCGCATGACTATGTCATTCGTGCAAAAACGATCTGCACCGCACAGAAAACCATCCGTATGGACCGCTCGGAGGAAAAGCGTGTGGAGCTCCACATGCACACCAACATGTCCTCCATGGACGGCATGACGGACGTGCGCGAGCTGATCGCACGAGCCGCCAAGTGGGGCCACAAGGCGATCGCCGTCACGGACCACGGCGTAGTTCAGGCGTTCCCGGATGCGATGATTGCCGGGAAGAAAAACGATATCAAGATCATCTATGGGGTGGAGGCCTACTTCGTCAACGATGAGCAGAATATCCTCACCGGTAATTCCAGTGAATCGTTTGACGAAGAGTACATCGTTTTTGATATCGAGACCACCGGATTTGGCGCTCAGACGGAGCGCATCACGGAGATCGGTGCGGTACGCGTGGTGAACGGCGAGAAACGGGACGAGTTTGATATCTTTGTCAACCCCGAAAAGCCCATTCCGGCCAAGATTACGGAACTGACCGGGATCACGGATGAAATGGTGGCGGGCGCCCCGTTGGAGCGGGAGGCACTTGAGCAGTTTTTCGCCTTTTGTGGGGACTGCAAGGTCCTTGTCGCGCACAACGCCGGCTTTGATACGTCCTTTATCAAGGCCGCGTGCCGCCGGACAGGGCTGGACTATGATTTTTCTCATATTGATACGGTGCCCATGTGCCGCTCCATGCTGCCGGATCTGAATAAATTTACCCTTGACCGTGTAGCCAAGCGGCTCAAGCTTCCGGAGTTCAACCACCACCGGGCGTGCGATGACGCGCGCGTGCTGGCGGATATCTTTATCCGGCTGTGCCAGATGGCGCAGGAGAACGATGGCATTGAGCGGATCGACCAGCTGAATCCCACTTATGGCGGCGGTGACGTCAAAAAGATGCACACCTACCACCAGATCATCCTGGTCAAAAACCTGGTTGGCCTGAAGAACCTCTACAAGCTGATTTCAAAGGGTCACCTGCAATATTATTACCGCCACCCCCGCATCCCGAAGAGCGAGCTTGTTGCACACCGCGAGGGCTTGCTGATTGGCAGTGCGTGTGAGGCGGGCGAGGTCTACCGCGCCATTATGGACGGCAAGAGCTTTGAGGAGGTCTGTGAGATCGCCTCGTTCTACGATTATCTGGAGATCCAGCCCAACGGCAACAATATGTTCTATGTCCGTGAGGGGCGCGTGAAGGACGAGGCGGCGCTCAACGAGATCAATCGGACGATTATCCGTGTGGCGGACAAGCTGGGGAAGCTGGTCGTCGCCACGGGAGATGTGCACTTCCTGGACCCGGAGGATGGAATCTACCGCCAGATCCTCATGACCGTGCAGGGCTTTAAGGATGCCGATAATCAGGCCCCCCTCTACTTCCGTACCACGGACGATATGCTGCATGAATTTGCCTGGCTCGGTGATCGCGCACGGGAGGTCGTGATTGACAATCCGAATAAGATCGCCGATATGATCGAGGAGATCCGCCCCTTCCCGGCGGGTACATTCCAGCCGAATATCGAGGGTGCGGCGGAGGAACTGCGCGAGATCTGTTGGAAAAAGTGTAAGAGCATGTACGGCGAGAATCCGCCGGAGCTCGTCGCCACGCGGCTCAACCGCGAGCTTGACTCCATTATCAAGCACGGGTTCAGCGTGCTGTATATCATCGCACAAAAGCTCGTTAAAAACTCAGAGGATCACGGCTATCACGTCGGCTCCCGTGGCAGCGTCGGTTCTTCGTTTGTAGCCACCATGGCCGGCATCTCGGAGGTCAATCCGCTCTCCCCACACTACCTGTGCCCCAAATGCTGCCACAGTGAGTTTATCACGGACGGCAGTTATGGCTCCGGATACGACCTGCCACCCAAAAACTGCCCGGAGTGCGGCACGCCAATGCACCGCGACGGGCACGAAATTCCGTTTGAAACATTCCTGGGATTTGACGGCGACAAGGAGCCTGATATTGACTTGAACTTTTCCGGAGAGTATCAGTCCAGCGCACACCACTACACGGAGGAGCTCTTCGGTAAGGACTATGTTTTTAAGGCAGGAACCATCTCCGCCGTCGCGGAAAAGACGGCCTATGGCTATGTCAAAAAATATTTGGAGCTCAAGGGGAAAACGGTCAACCGTGCGGAGGAGGACCGCCTGACGATGGGGTGCACCGGCGTCAAACGGACGACTGGGCAGCACCCCGGCGGCATGGTCGTTGTGCCGCGCGGGCACGAGATCTACGAGTTCACGCCGGTCCAGCACCCGGCCGATGACGACGGAAAGGACACCGTCACCACCCACTTCGACTTCAACGCCCTGCACGATACGCTTCTCAAGCTCGACGAGCTCGGGCACGATGTGCCGACACTCTATAAGCACCTGCAGGATCTCACCGGGATCGACGCCATGGACGTGGACATCTGTGATCCGGAAATCTATAAGCTTATGACCAGCACCGAGCCGCTCGGCGTCACCCCGGAGGAGATCGGCTGCCCGATCGGGACACTCTCCATCCCGGAGATGGGTACTTCCTTTGTGATCCAGATGATGGTGGACGCACAGCCCAAAAACTTTTCCGATCTGCTACAGGTCTCCGGTCTGTCCCACGGTACGGATGTTTGGCTGGGCAACGCACAGGATCTGATCAAGAGCGGTACCTGTACCATTTCCGAGGTCATCGGGACGCGCGACAGCATCATGACCTACCTGATGCACAAGGGGATTGATCCGCTCATGTCTTTCAAGATCATGGAGATCGTCCGAAAGGGCGGCAAAAAGGGGCCGCTGACCGACGAACACCTCAAGGTCATGCGGGAGCACAATGTACCGGAGTGGTATATCGACTCCTGTAAAAAGATCAAGTACATGTTCCCCAAGGCGCACGCAGCCGCATACGTGAGCGCCGCCCTGCGCCTGTGCTGGTACAAGCTGCACAAGCCGGTGGAGTATTATACGGCATTTCTCACCGTCCGCGGCGAGGACTTTGACGCCGCAACTGCACTGCAGGGGCGCCAGGCCGTCAAGAATAAGATGGCCGAGTTGCGCGCCCGCTGGAACGATACCACCAAAAAGGAGCAGGATCAGTTTACCATCCTTCAGCTGGTCAATGAGATGTTTGCCCGCGGCGTGGAATTTTTGCCCGTGGATATCTACAAATCGGAGGCAACGCGCTATACAATTGAAGACGGCAAGATCCGTCTGCCCTTTGGCTCCCTGAAAGGGACCGGTGAATCTGCGGCCAATGCGCTGCGCGCCGCGCGGGATGACGGCGGAGGACCGTTCCTCTCCGTGGACGATGTACGTATCCGCTCCGGCGTCTCCAAGAGCGTTATCGATGCGATGAAGGAGTGCGGGGTGTTTGAAGGAATGCCCGAAACGCGTCAAATGTCTTTGTTTTAATTTTAGCTTGACAGGGCGAATTTAATTTGATATCATATTAGCGCACTAAAGTGACCTAAATCCTTCGATTGGGGGGAGTAACATGAAAAGTTATTTGAACAAGACGCCTGATGGCACTCGCGATCTGCTGTTTGAGGAATGTATCGCGCGTAGGCAGGTGGAGGATCACCTCGCCGGTCTGTTCCGCTCCTGTGGCTATAATCAGGTGGTGACACCGTCGGTTGAATACTATAACGTGTTTTCCCGGGGCAGTTCCGGCCTGCACCAGGAGGATATGTATAAGCTCACGGATGCAAGTGGACGCCTGATTGTGCTGCGGCCGGACAATACCCTTCCCATCGCACGTGTCGTCTCCGGCCGGCTGAAGGAGGCTGCGCTCCCGCTGCGCCTCTTTTACTGCCAGAACATTTTCCGCCGCCATATGTTGATGGCAGGCCACTCGGACGAGTGTGAACAGTGCGGTGTGGAACTGATCGGAGCGGGGGGGTACCGTGCCGACCTGGAGATCCTGACACTCGCTGTACAGGCGCTCGAGGAAGTGAGCACAGAGGGGTATAAAATTGAGCTTGGACACGCCGGATTTTACCACGCGCTGTGCGACCTGCTCGATACGGACGAAGAGATCCGCCAGGAGATCAGCGGCTTTATTGAAAAGAAGAATTATGCCGCGCTGTGCGATCTGCTCGATACGCTCCCGGATACGGAGGCCTCCCGGGCGCTGCGCCGCCTGCCGCGCCTGTTCGGCGGGGCGGAGATCCTGGATGAGGCCGCACAGCTGTGTACTTCCCCCAAGGCGCAGGAGGCGCTCGACTACCTGCGTAAGATCTATGCGGATGCAGTCCGCCTCGGGTCGGAGGG
>USLQ01000079.1 GCA_900555545.1 uncultured Oscillospiraceae bacterium
CCAGCGGCCGCGGGTACTCGATCCCAGCCATCCGACCGGTGGCGACCTTGCCGCTGTCCCAGATCACGTAATCCTCCGTTTTTGCCTGAATCTGATAGGCGGACTGCCGGACAGCGCCCGTCACATTCCATATCAGACGCGGCTTTTGACAATCAATCCCCAGCGGGTTATTCAAATATTCGGTTCTCAGCCTTACTGCCTGTATCATAACGATTTCTCCTATCTGCGCAAATCTTATATGAACTGTTTCAATCAAAATAGACCGTCATCTGTACTGTCCTGTCGCCGTCTCCTTTATTCCGCCACCGCCTCAAATAATACACGCTCCATATACGGTGTCCACCACTCCAGATAGCCGGCCTTTGTGGGATGGATTTCATCGGCCATATACAGGGAACGCTGTTCGGGTGTTATGGCGTTAAAATCCGCATCACTCCACAGGTCGATCACAGTAATATCCCATTGCTCCCGAATGCGGTTCAGCAGTTCAACCATTGCGGCATACTCCTGACTGTCATACTGCGGATTGGTGTAAAATACAACAGGACATTTCCAGGTTTGTGACGCATAGGCGATGATATATTCAATCGCCCCCGCAACGATCGATGTGTCAAAATTCTCCGGATCTGAAATCCCCTTCGCAGACCCCAGCGGCTTCCCCTGTGTGGCATCGTTTGTAGAAAGCTGGCACACAAACAAATCCACCTGCATGGCTGCATCCAGCCCCTCCATGCGCGGAATATAGGAACCGGGGCCGTTGTCCACCAGCGTTGTACCCGATACCGCCTCTTTGGTAATAGTGCACCCATTGCGCGCGGCAATAAAGTCGGCAAATGAAGTACCCTGAGAGGAGGCACCATACGTGACGGAGGACCCCAAAAACACAATATGCTTCCCTGCCAGCGGGCTGTCTGCTGCCGGGGTGATCTGATCCACGTTATACTGTTCCGCATTCCCGGGCAGTTGAGATGTCTTCAGATCATGCAGCTTCACAAACGGCCCCCAGCTCCACTGATAACCACAAAAGGCAAGCCACGCCGCGATTAGAACAACCGCTATCGGGACGCCTATCAGCAATCCACGATATACGCCCTTTTTGTTTTTCACCGCTTTACACCTCCATCCTATCAAATATGCACTCAGCTGTGCACCTGTTTCAGTTCGCGCTGAATCTTCTGGCGGTAGGCGCGGCCCTTGCGCTGCTCCTCAGCCCAGGCACGATCATCCCGCTCCTGCTTTGCCTTCCGTCTGGCGCGTTCCTTTTCGGACATACCGGCTTCTTTTTGCGCCCGCTTTGCAGCAGATTTCTCTGCCTTTTCAGCGGCCTTTTTCTCCGCGGCGTTACGCTTTTGTTCTTTCTTTTCCTGTTCCGCCGCACGGCGCTGCTGGTATTCCGAGCGCTTCTGCTCGTAATCCCAGCCCTTACGTTTACATGTCTCTTCCAACTCCCGGAGTGCGGTCTCCTCCGCCTCTGCCTCAAAACGTGCCTGTTCGCGCTCAGCCTCAACTTCCGGATCAACCCACTCATGGCCCTCGGCCAGGCACTTTTCGCGCTGGAACGTACGGATTTCCGCCTGCTTGCGCTCCACGGTCTTTTCAACGTTCAGGAAGATCAGCAGGACGGCCAGGACGATGCCGGTAATTGTCTCGAGCCCGACGAACGAGAACACAATGACGTCCTGCACGCCGGCAGACTGTGCGGCGGCAATGGTATTCCCGGCGGCGTCGATCGTAGGCGCCACATAACCCGCACCGGCCAACATCCAGTTGAACAGGCCGGTGACCAGGCCGATGACCGCTACCGCAATCGTGTTGTAAATCGACATGGCAAGCCCGTCACATCGGATGCCGCTCTTCCACTCCACATGGTCGAGCGTATCCGCGAACAGCGCCATAAACACATAGGCACTGGGTAAACCACCGATATTTTTAATAAACTGGCCTGTGAGCACAACCGGCATGCTGTTTGGAACCATCCAGCAGATGGCACTGCCGAGCGCGTAAAGCAGGAAGCCCACCATTGTCACGTTGCGCTTGCCAAACCGCTTGGCCAGGGGCCATACGGCAAAAATCCCGATCCCCATTGGAATCCCGCCAATGACGGAGACGAGCGTCTGGGTGATGCCGTCGTTGTAGGTGCCCAGTACATAGTTGCAATAATAGACGAGGCTCAGATTCTTCAGACTGGAGCCGACCGTATAAATGAGAAAATAGCTGAGGATAATCAGAATATATTTATCCGATAGAACAATTTTCAACTGGACTCGGAACGGAACTTTTTCCTCCTGTACTCCGGCAGTTTCCTCCGTGACGCGTTCCCTGGTAAAATAATACTCCATCAATGTCAGCGGAAGCGCCAAAATGGACAGGATGCTCATCACCGTGATCCATTTGGAAGCGTCGACACCCAGCAGGGGCATGATCGCCATCGGGAACACCAGCGCTACAATGATGCCGGACATCATGATGGCTGAAATCTGGTTGAAAACGGACAGCCCGCCGCGCTGAGTCACATTGCGGGTGGAGAGCGGTACCATCAGGTTGTGGCTCATGTTATAGATGGTATAGGCGATGGAGTAAAACAGATTGTACGATATCATAACCCAGCAGATCTGCAGTATCTCACTGCCCGAGGGGACCGTGAACAGCAGGATGCCTGTAACACACAGCATCGGTGCGGAGATCAGGATCCAGGGCCGCGCTTTTCCCTGCCGGGTACGTGTACGGTCGATAATATACCCCATGATAATATTCGTGATCGCGTCAATGATCTTGGACACTACCGGAAAGACCGTCAAAAACAGCCCGTTCCACACATGAGTTAAATTCAGTACATCCGTATAATATACATTTAAATATGTAGCCAGAACCGCGTTGAGCAGCAGTGCGCCGCATGGGCCGAGCAGATATCCCAGCCAACGCTCCTGGCTGGTGACATTTTGGGAACGGATCCTGCTGCTAAACAGAGGCCCGCTTAATAATCCAGTTTGTTTCATTTTTTATTTTCCTCCATTTCTTTGGGAAGTGTGGGAACTTTGGGAAAGCAGATACATCCGATCCCCCTGCAAAAGGCAAACATTTGCAAGCTCCATAAAACCGCAGGTAAGTGAAGCATCTCCATGCTCCTGAAATTTTTGCAGCATACCTCCTCTGCCCTGTCTTTTCCATCTGCATAGAACAACATATCTAAAGCCAAAGCACTTGCATAATTGTAATCCGAACGGTACAATAGTATCAAAGTGGGTGATTAAAAATGCAAAATATTGATCTGCAATATATCTGTACTGTAATCGGGAATCTCTCCGGAATTCCCGTCCGGATTTTTGAACATGACAAGCAGATTTTCTACTATTCCTTAGTCCATCTTCCCAAAGACCCCATCACAGTCTATTGGGATGAAATTAAAAACATCTCCAACCACGTTGGATATTTTGCCACGCGCCATTTTAACTACTATGGCATTGTCAATTCTCAATCCATTCGGATTGTCATCGGCCCGTCCCGACAGATTGTCAACAGCGATCAGGAGTTAAAAGAGCTGGCGTTCCGCACCGGTGTATCTCAGGAAGAGGTCCCTGATTTTGTCGCCGGGATGAAGAGCATCGTCCGAATGCCGTTGGAGAGCATTTTGCAAATGCTGTGCACCATCAACTATATTCTAAATGGGGAAAAACTCAGCCTTGCCGATATTACCTTATACGAATCGGAACAGGGAAACCACTTTCACCGATCCTCTGATGACATTCTCATGCAGAATGCTCAATACACCACCCCCGATATACAGGAGCAAACCTATGACCACAACACCTTGAAAATTGAACAGGAGATCCTGCGGTTCGTTCGCAAGGGGGACTGTGACGCGCTGCGTCAGTGGGTCACCGCCGCCCCGGCCGTGCGCGGCGGGGTCCTGGCCGGGGATCAATTGCGCCAAATCAAAAACACCTTTATCGTCACCGTTACACTCGTCTCCCGCGCCGCCATTCAAGGGGGCATGGATCCACAGGACGCCTTAATGCTGAGCGATTCGTCTATTCAAAAGTGCGAACTGATTCCCATGCCCGATCAAGTGACAAGATTGCTGTTCCACACGATTCTGGAATTTACCCAGCGCGTCAACCGGCTGCGTATCGGGGAAAACCCGACCGAATTGACAATCGCAGTGGCAAATTATATCCAGCACCATCTCTCCGAGCCCATCACAGCTGAGGATATCGCGCGCGAACTGTACATCAGCCGCCCCTATCTCTCCGCCAAATTTAAAGAGGAGGCGGGAGAATCACTCACCGATTTTATTCTGCGGGTAAAAACGGATGAGGCAAAGCATCTTTTACGCTATACGGAGAATTCGATCGCCTCTATCAGCGTCTATCTCGGCTTTTCGTCACAAAGCCATTTCTCACGCGTTTTTAAAAAGTATACCACACACACACCGGGGGAATACCGCGCAAAGTATAACAAGACCTCTTAAAACATCGGAGTATCCAGCAATGATTCCCGGCAGTGGGGTAAAGCCTGCCGGGAGTCATATAACAGCACAGGGTAACACATCAACATGTGCCTCTCCTGAAGCCAGCAATGGAAAACTCCTTGTACGTTCAATTTACTGGAGCACATCCGCTGACGGATCAAATTCGAAGTTCACATCCCCGCCCCCGGAGAACGACATCTCGATTTTAAACACGTTCCCGGACTTCGTATATGTTTTCGACTCCCCGGCGGAAACGCCGATATTCCCATTTTCATTTTGATTGTGCGGTGTCAGTGTTAAAGTGTCTCCGGCATCATTCAAATCCCAGTAACCGTCGCTCCACACAACGTAATCATCCCCCGTCTGGGCCACCAGAACATATAGTTCATATACCTTGCCGCTAATGCCGGAGGCAATCGGCTCATCCGTATTCTTAAAGAGTATGTATGCTTCCCCTACCAGATTGGCCCAGATCTTATCCGCGCCAATCACTTTATAAAGGTCTCCCTTTTTCTCCTCCTGAACGGGCGCCTCGGTTTCCTGCGGTTTTGATTCCGTCACAGGCTCCGTGCTGGGAGTTTGAGTCTCCGCCTCCGTGGAAGATTCCACAGCTAAAGGCGCCTCCGTAACATCAGAGGCGGCCGGTTCGGCCGTTACCGTGACATCTGTCGACTCAGATACTTCTTCCATCTGTCCCTGGTCATCTCCCCCGCAGCCCGAAAGCCCGGCAGTCAACACTGCTGCCCCCAATAAAACGGCTAAAATTTTGTGCATCGTTTTTCTTTTCATAAATTTCTCCTCCTATTTTTCAGTTTTAAAGGGGAATCCCCCTTGTGTTCCGATTGCTCACAATTTACCGCAGTGCCTATTCTGTAAGTATTGAATATATTTTTTCTACTCATAAGCCGTTCTATATTTATTATAATCACTACGCCATTCTCTTTCTTGCATATTTGTCATTCAATTTATACAATTGTAATCAAATTTCTTTTCTCATCCCAAACTGATAAAAGCAGCAATGTTCATTCAACAGCCCCCTCTACAAGCTGGATTCCCACATAAAAAATCAACATGATCGTCCTAACGGGTACTTCTATACAGGAAATTGCCGCAGAACGCAAAAAAGCGGGGCCTCCGGCCTGAAAAATCAGGCGGAAGCCCCGCTCGTGTGGTTTCACTGCGGATTTTGCCTTGGACATCCACGGTAAAACCGTTTTCCGGATTTTCCGTCCAAAGAGGCGCAAACCCGCATGAATATTAAGAAAAAAGGGTTGACATCTTTTTTGTCAACCCTTCATGGAGCAGGTGAGGGGAATCGAACCCCCGTGTTCAGCTTGGGAAGCTGACATTCT
>USLQ01000080.1 GCA_900555545.1 uncultured Oscillospiraceae bacterium
TGCCGATGAGTCCGAGCAGCGTCTGATAGAAATACGCGTTATCGCGCAGGGTGGGATTTAGCAGCGCCGTATTCAGGTCATCCCCGAACCCGATGCCCGCAAAGGATAAAAACAGCGGCGTGAGCATGCCGGTGAATATTCCAAAAATCGTTGAAATAAAGGCGGTATAATTCTGCCAGAATCCCTCCAGCCGTTTGCCGGTCTTCCACTGCTGGTAGTCCAGAACATCGGAAACCATGATCGATGAGATAAAATAGAAGCCGCCAAACAGATTCTGACAGAAGGAGGCAAACAGAACCAGATACGGATTCTTATAAACGAGCAGCTGGAACAGAAGCATCATGGTAAACCCTGCCACGCTTACCAGCATGATTTTCCGTTTGCCGTACTTTTTAATCAGGAACGGGGCGGCGACCGAACCCACGATATACGCATTCATCAGCAGCGTGGTGCAGTAGAGGTTTGCGATCGTTTTGGCCGTTGCGCTCTGGAAGCTGAACTGGCAGATCCAGTTGGTGATGTTCGCCACGCTGCGCAGGCCCGAAAACACATTAAAGATGGTGATAATCCAGAAATACTTGTTCTGGGAGAGTTGCTTTGCGCCCTCCAGGAATTTTACCCGATGGACAAAATTCTGACTGACGACGACCCGCTCCTGGACGCCAAAGTACGTAAACAGTACGCAGCCGACACCCAGCACCATGCAGATTGGGAAAAAGATGCGGTAAAGATTGATATTGAGCTGATGACCGGAATCCGCAAATAAAATACCGGCCACAATCGGCATGAGCGCATTGATGACCGAGCCGGGAATATTACTGATCAACCCCCGGATAGAAATGAAGTTTGCCCGCTCCTGTGCGACGGAGGAGATCGTCTGCTCGATCCCCGCCATCGCCTGGTTGACCATCGTCTGGAAGAAAGTTCCGATCTGCAGCATGACGAACATGACGATAACGGCAAGAGAGAAAACAGAGGTCTGGCTCTCGTAAAGGCCCATGATCGGAATGGCTGGGATCGTGATGGAAAACAGCTCAATATCCGCCCAGCGCGCGGGAATGAACGGAATCAGTCCGAAAAACAGTGCCCAGCAGATGGAGGGCACAATAAGAAACTGCTTAAACTTACCGCGCTTTTTCTTATCGTTCTTATTATCGATGATCATGGACAGAATCGGCGCGCGCAGAAGGCCGCAGATGGAACCCAGCACCGTACCAAGGAAAAATACCACGCCCGTCGAAATTTTGAAGTGTGAGATCATCATGTAAGTGGTGGTCGCAATCCCCGTCCACGTGCACAGGACTGACAAAAAGGACGTTCCACCAAAGCCGAGCGCATAATATACAAACTCCTTATAAGTGACCTCGTACCCCTTGGGCGGCTTTCTCCAGTATGTTTTGACCCGGTAGAGAATATCCATAACTTTTGCGAGCATAAGAATACGCCCCTCTCCCTTAAATTGCAATTTCACTACGCAATATTAAGTTGTAAAAACGAACCATAAAATCCAATTTAAAATATTGTATTTTAGGTAAAAATTCTAACACATAATACAATTCATTGTCAATAAGCTGGGATAAAAAAACCGAAACGTTATGAGATTGTACCATAAAACTGCATGGTCTTTATCACACATTAACAAAAAGTTATCAAATCACAGTAAAAAAGCGGAGTTTCCTAAACCTTCTTCCGGGATGTTCATCCACACCGCTTAAATAAATCTTTGGCTTAAAATCCTCTGCTTTTTTTCATTTTATTGGATTCCCATACAAATACGTTCTACCGCATCAGGGTACAGTATGCTCCTTTGGATAGCTGTAAAATCAACCGGTTGCATCCCTGTCTTTCCCAAAGAAGGCCATCCCCTACGGTAGTAAAATTTGCAATCCCCGGATACGCCACCACACAGGTTCCACCGGCGCGCGAATGGATCGTCAATTCCGTCAGATGACCACCACGCCAAACAGCGTCCACGACAAAGTTCCCACGGGCCACAAGCCCTTGGAAAGCTCCGTTCTTCCACCGGCGCGGCAGTGCCGCCAAGGGTCGGATACACCCCTCGTGACTCTGAAGCAGCATTTCCGCCACTCCGGACGTCCCGCCAAAATTCCCGTCGATCTGGAAGGGCGGATGGGTATCCCACAGGTTGGGCAGCGTACCGCGCTTCAGCAACAGGCGGAGGAGATGATATGCATGATCCCCATCCCCTGTGCGCGCCCAGGCGTTCAAGCGGTGCGCCATGGCCCAGCCGGTGCTCCTGTCCCCGCGCAGGCGGAGCGTCCGTTTGGCGGCTTTCATCCAGGCGGTGGTTTTTGACGTGATGAGCGTGCCGGGGTACAGGCCGACAAGCTGCGAAATGTGGCGGTGACGGCGCTCTCCGATCTCACCATACCGGTTCTCCTCGCGAAACTCCTTGATCTGGCCGGAGCCGCCGATCTGCACCGGGTCGAGCCGGTCAATCGATTCGCGCAGCCGGTCGAGAAATTCACTCTTCTCCCCCAGCAGCTCCGCTGCCTGAAGGGTCCGCTTCGTATTCTCGTAGATCATCTGCTGGTCAAAGGCGCAGCCGGTTGTGTGATAGTACTTGCCCTTGACGCTCTGCTCCGGAGACGCCGACGGTGAGGCGAGCAGATAACCGTCCTTTTCTACTAAAATATGGGAGAGGAATTTCGCCATCCCCAGCAGGGCGGGATAGGTATGTTCCCGCAGGACTGCCCCATCGCGTGTAAAGTCATAGTAATCCCAGAAGAGTAACGCCGTGAATGCACCCGTCCCAGGACCGGAGTGGCTGTTGGGATCCAGCCCGTCCAGCGCATAGGGCCAGACACCCGTCCCGATGATCCAACCGTTTTCCCCAATACCATCCGGCGCACGGGAATCATCCCCAATTTGCGCCAGATATTCGTCCGCCTTCCGCTGGGCGGCCGGGCGAAAGGCCTCATTAAAATCAGAATAAGATTCAAACAATTCCGCCAGGTTGGTGGGGAATGCGGGCCAGTAATTCATCTGTTGGTTGATGTTGTGCCAATAGCCTGCGCTCCACGGCGCACTGTTGTATACATTCCAGATCCCCTGGAGGTTGGCGGGCAGGCACCCCTTGCGCGAGGAGGCAATCAGCAGATAGCGGCCGTATTGGAAGGACAGCACTTCCAGATATGAGTTGCGCAGACCACGCCGGTAACGGCGCAGCAGCTCATCCGTCGGGCGTGATGGGACAATATCCGCCCCCAGGGAGAGCGCCACGCGGTGAAAGAGCGCATGGTAGTCCTCCAGATGGCGTTCCAGCAGCGAATCATACCCCCGTCCCTGTGCGCGATCGAGAATATCGGCGACCCGTTCAGCCGGGTATTCGTGGGGATTGAGTTTTTCCTGATCCGGCTTTAAAAACACCTGCGGCGTCATGTGATAGTTGGTACCCACGGCCAGCAGAATGACGGCGCTGTCCGCCCCCTCCACCTGCAAACCGCAACCTGACTGTGTCAATCTGCCGCCCGATGGGAACACCCGGTACTGCCCCTCAAAGTTGATCTGATAGTACGCCATCTGACCGGTGAGACAGATGGTATTCCCGTACACAGCGATCTGTCCGCTCTTACCGCGGCCATCGCCGGGAACAATGTTATAATCGCGCAGATAGGGGATCTCCGGCCGCAGGAGGAAGTTGATTCGCCCCGGCTCCGAGGCGGTAAACCGCATGACAAGCACGCGATCCGGATAGCTGGCAAAATATTCCCGTGTGTAGTGCACCCCGCCGCAGTCGTACTCGACCCGGGCGATCGCGTCGTCCAAAGAGAGGCTGCGACGGTAGTTTTGGACATCGGCATGTGGGAAATCAATATATGTCTCCGCAAAGTTGTTCAGGCCCTGGCGGAAAGATCGCTGATCCGGCCCATAGGGATTGGCAAGGCTGTTCTCCGTGATCTGGAGCCGCTCTGTCCCAACGCCGCCAAACACCTTTGCCCCCAGATAGCCGCACCCGAGCGGCAGCGCCCAGGACTCCCATCCTTCGAGCGTGTCGGGGGCGGGATTTTTGTACCAGAGCTCCAACGGAAGCTGTGAAAAACCGTGCTTCTTTTTCATCTGTGATGTGCTCCTCCCCGTTCCTCCAGCGGAATATCCGGCTGGAGATTTTCCCCGCTCCATGCGCGTTCCCAAGTGAGCGGCTGATCGGGGGATGTCCAGAACGGATCCCTCGCATCCAGCCCGAGCGGCAGGAATACAGCGCAGAACATGTACAGGCTGCCCGTATTGATATACGGATCCTTGAGTGCGGGCTGGTAACCGCATACACCCGGACGCAGAAATCCCTTGGCGTCAAACAGCTCCGGTTCGGCGAGAAGCCGCTGTGTCACTGCGGTGAGCGCATGACGTACCTGCCCCAGCGGGAGGCTGTCCGGCAAAAGATGACGCAGTGCAAGATGTGCGAGCGTTTGGACTGACGCCGTCCGATACGCCGAGGAGCGACCGGTGACCACATACGTACCGTCCGGTGCGATGAGCCGCTCCTGAACCTCGCCGTAGCGCTGCATCCTTGCAATCACTTGTGCACGGAATTGAGCGCCGAACCCATCCGGCTCCAGCAGCGGCGAGACAGCGGCCGTGACCTCCTCCAAAAAGGGGTGCATCACATAACTGTTATAATAGTCCCAGGCGAATGAATGCCCGTCGCCGTAGGTACCGTCCCCCAGATAAAAGGACGCCTGATCGGCCAGAGAGGCGGAAATTTTTGTCAAATCGCCCTCCCCCGTCAACTGCCAAAGCCCGGTCTCCACCCGCGCGGTGAACATACACCAATTGTTGTTGGGATTGTTGCGTATTTTAGAGACAGACCGCAGGGCACTCATCACCTGCTCCTGGACACGGGCGCAGAGCGGCTCCCACAGGACGGAGCGCGCCTTTACCAGCCCGGAGACAAAATAGGCGGCGTCCACCAGGGGCTGATTGGGATTCTGCCTGGAATCGGGCTGCCAGACAAAGTAGTCCGGACCGGCAGGATCCGTACAACGATCCAAACACAGCCGGATTTTATCAATATACGCCTGCTGGAGCTCCGCCTCCCACGCATCCTCCGGCTGTGCTACCAGCCACGGCGCAATCCCGGAGAGCGTCCGGCCAAAGGCCTCCAGATAGGCAACTCCACGTTTTTTCTCCGCCGGGAGCAGCGGCAATTCCGCACGCAGCGCGCCCCGGCTGAGCGCATCGATAACCTGGAACGCCACACGGTCCAAATCTTCCACCCAGCGGCGGCGAATTGAAGATTCCATCCTGTTCCCCTCCTCAATGATGATCGCAGTCCAACGGGACGTTCTCCCCGGACCACATCTGGTTCCACGGGGATTTTCCGGCGCCGTTTTGCCAAAAATCGTGATATGCAGGCAGTCCGAGCGGTGCAAACACAGCCATGCAGCCGTAGAGCCGTCCCCGCGCAAAACCGGAACCGCACAGCCCGGGCTGATAACCGCAGAGTCCGGGCCGCAGGAATCCCTTTTCATCCACCGTGCCATCCGGTGTCAGTGTTCGCTCCGACAAATTCAGCAGCGCCTGCCGGACTGCGGAACCGGACAGGCTCTTGGGCAGCTGATCCCGGGATGCCGCATAGGCCAATGTGTGGAACGCACCGGAGCGCAGCCACACCTCCGGCCCAAGGACCGGAAAACTCCCGTCCGGAGCCAGAAAACGCGCCTGGATCACGCTCATCCGTTCCAATGCCCGGCGTA
>USLQ01000081.1 GCA_900555545.1 uncultured Oscillospiraceae bacterium
ATATCATAGCCGTAGATCTCGCCGAGCTTTTTCAGCTCCTGCAGCGCGCGGATCTGCTCGGAGAGCTCCTCGCGCTCCCGGATCACGTCGGAGTACATGATCACGCGAGTGGTATCTTTCTGATGCTGCTTGTCCTCGATCAGGCGGTCCACACCGTACAGCGCCACGCGGCGGTAGTCGCCGATGATGCGGCCGCGGGCGTAGGCGGCCGGCAGGATGATGTGGCTGCAACGGCAGGCGCGCATCTCGGGGGTATAGACGTCGAACACGCCGGCGTTGTGGGTCTTGCGGTGCGTGGTGAAGAACTCCTTGATCTCGGGATCGATTTCGTAACCGTTCTGCGCGCAGGCCTTTTCTGCCATGCGGATACCGCCGTAGGGCTGCAGGGAGCGCTTGAAGGGCTTGTCGGTCTGGAAGCCAACGATCGTCTCAAGGTCCTTATTCAGGTAGGCGGCCGGATGAGAGGTGATCGTGGAAATCACTTTTGTGTCCATATCCAGCACGCCGCCGGCTTCGCGCTCCTGCTTAGAGAGCTCCATAACCTGATCCCACAGCTTGGTGGTGTTCTCCGTCGGGCCTACCAGGAAGGAATCATCCCCGTCGTAAGGGGTGTAGTTTTTCTGGATGAAATCGCGTACATTGATCTCTTTCTCCCACACGCCGTGGGAGAAGCCCTGCCATTCGTTCATAGGGTACCTCCTCAAGGATCTGACTGCCGCTCTTGCGGCACAATTGTTATCAATCGGTTGCTTTCATATAACCTGGTATCATTATAAGAGATTGTGCACGGGAAAGTCAATAATAATTCCTAATAAAAAACTGGGGATTTGACAGGAATCTTTTATGGATTAATAAATCCTTCTGCGCATATATTGGGCTTATTTTTAAAATTCATACTATATATTGTTAAAAATGCGATTGTTCCGTTTTGTATTTTTTGAAAGGAGGGAAATAGTTCGGGAGAAAAAATCCTTCAATTCAAGATGAATTATGTGCAGATTCCCATGACAACTCTATAATAACCACCGGTTTCGCCAGTGGTCACTATTTTGCAACTCTACATGATATCACGTTTCGGAATTGTAATTTTCAATAATGGTATAAGTAGTTGTGTTGTCCCATCGAATCCAAACGGAGGCAGGGTGTGGGAATTTTTCGTTGCTGTTATAGACGATTTTATTTCGGGCGCGCAGGAACCCGATGCCAACATTCAGGTCTTTGGGGCGTTCGTAGACATGGATATTGGTAAACTTATCTGAAGAGTTTAACCCTAAGTTTTGGGACTGAACGATCACTGTTTGTGTCCCGCCTGGGGAAGGGTATTCCTCAATTGTCCACACACGTTCGGCTTTTTCCAGCTGCGCGTGAGCAGAGACGGCCAGGGATACGCAGAACAGCACGGTCAGCAGCGGTAGAATGATCTTCAGCTGAAAATCGGAATCGCGGAGCGGGCCGACGGTGAACAGAGGAATCAGTGCGCAGATCCCGCCACAGGCCGCTGCGATTGCCACCAGAGGCAGCTCGATTGTCTCCCGTATCCACAGGAGAGAAAAGCATATGGCGTTGAGCAGGCACGCCGGGCAGGCCAGAATGCGGCCGGCGCGTACGGCGCGCGTGTCCGGCAGGGATAGATCCGCACACAACAGGCACAGAATACAACCCGACACAGTGATTATGGACAGCGTGACGGCCAGATCCGGTGGCAGTAACTGAATCCCGAACGGGAGCAGGATCAGCCGAAGCACCGGATAGAAAAGGTACACGCCGCAACTGAGCAGCGGCAGGGCGGAGAGCAGGCGCTTACGCATCACGCTCCACCTCCTCTTCGTGGGACGGAACAGCGCTTTCGCGCTTTTTGCGCCGCTGATGGGCAAAGATACTGGCGGCCGTCAATGCCAACCCACACAGGATAGAACCTACCCAATAGCCTGTTGAATCCATCAGATGCGAGCTGTAAACCTGGCGGCCCAAATACGGCGAGGATGCGGCGAAAATGAGAAATAGCCCTGTCCCGCCCACAACGATCCACGCCGACCAGATCAGATTCCAAACGAGATTTTTACGGGCACAGAGCAGCTCCACACCCCATATGACAAAGAGTACGCCCAGGACGGGCAGAAATTCTCGCACGTTGTAATAGAGGACGGAGACGGTTAAGCGCTCTTCCGCCGTGTATAGAAAGATGGAGCCCGCCATGCACAGCGCGGCGATCAGAAATGAAAAGTAGGCCGTCTGGCGGAAGGGGCGCCGGGCCTTTTCCTCCGGCACAGGGGTAGGCGGAACAGCTTCCGCCGCGGGCAAATTTAGACTGCCGAGCAGATCATCTGTTGTCACATCAAAAATATCGCTTAGTCGGATCAGAGAGGAGAGGTCGGGTTCTGATTGCCCGAGTTCCCATTTGGAGATCGTCTGGCGTGTGACGCCGATTTGTTCCGCCAATGCCTCCTGAGACATTTGATGTTCCCGGCGGAGGGATTGGATCCTTCTACCAATATTCATGTGGGCTCCTCCTCGATAAGTTGGTAAGTCTATTATAAAAAACAATATGCGGAAGAAAAGCAACGCTCTGTGGAATAGGCGCAACGGAACATTGCGAAGGCTGTTTTTCAATTATTTTCAATTGAAAAACAAAAAGCACTGCGCCTTGGGCGGACAGTGCTTTTTGTGTAAATAGGGCTTACAGCCCCAGAATCTCTTTCTTTTTGGCGTTAAACTCTTCCTGTGTGAGGATCCCCTCGTCGAGCAGTGTCTTGAGGGAGCGGAGCTGCTCTACCTGGTCAGAGATGTCGTTTTCCTCTTTCTCCGGCGCCACAGCCTGCTGAACCGAAGAGGCGATCACATTCCCGAATGCCATTCCGGCACCGAGCCCGGCCAGACCGCCCTCCTGCTGGGAGGCGTCGCGCATGGCGCGCGCCGTCTGGTACTGCATGAAAGTGGACATATCCTGCTTGGCCATGGCGATGCCGGACTGCTCGTCGATCATCTTCTCCACAGCTTCGGGCAGGGAGATGTTCTCCACGACCAGATCGCAGATGCGGATGCCAAATGCAGCCAGATCCGTATTAGCGCGCTCCTGGATTTCATCGCCCATCTGCGCGTAGTGCATGGCGATATCCAGCACGGCTTTACCCGTGCTGCCGAGCGTCGTTGCGACGGCCTCGCCCACGGCGGAGGAGATATATTCAATGATATCGTAGGTTAGGCAGCGCTGCTGTGCGCCGAATACCTCGCGCATAAACTTTTCAACGTCGCAGATCTCAAAGCTGTATTTGCCAAATGCGCGGATACGCACCATCTTGAACTCCGGATCCCGGATCATGATGGGGTTCTTGGTGCCCCATTTGTTGTCGATAAACCGGCGCGTGCTGACGAAGTAGACGTCTGCTTTGACCGGAGAGACGAACGCGAACCCAAATGCCCCCAGATCGGACAGCACCGGGAAGTTATCCGTGTTCAGCGAGTAGGTGCCGGGCCCCATGATATCGGCCAGCCGCCCCTCTTTCAGGAATACGGCAGCCTGACCTTCGCGCACGACTACGTTGGAGCCCTGCTTGATCTCATTGTCCGGCGCATCAAATTTGTAGATCACCATTTTGTTGCTGGGATCGACAAATTCAATTACGTCTTTAAATTGTTTGGAGATAAAATCTGTAAGTCCCATCTGCTATTGCCTCACTGCTTGATTGGTAAGTCGTTGCTGTCCTTAAAGGATCCGGTGGCAATCATGATAATGTCGACAAGCCAGCCAATCCCGAAAACCCCTGCGGTAAGCAACCAGAGGATCCCGGTTCCCACCTTGCCTGCGTAAAAGCGGTGGATTCCCAGTCCGCCCAAAAAGATACACAGGATCAGCGCGGCGATCTTGCTCTTGGGGGAGACCGCCGGCATGGGTGGAGCGGCATAGGGATTATTTGGATAGGGCGGCTGCTGATAGTTCCCCACGGGCGGCTGTTGATAGACGGGCTGCTGGTAATTGGCAGCTGGAGCCTGCTGCTGGGTGGGCTGGGGATTGCCCGCCGGGGCCGTATTGTAATCCGCACCGCAGTAAGGGCACTTGCCATTTTCAAGCGGCGCACCGCATTTTGTACATTTATCCATCTCGAACTCCTCCTCATATACCAAAGTATACATAAAGAATATCATTTTTTACGGTAAAAAGCAATAAGAATCCGTCTTTGGAACCGGTAATTTTCAAAAAAATGACAAGAAAGAATTCAGTCAATATCCCAAAAACGAATTTTAATGGTTACGATTGACAGTATTTTGCCCGAACAGCCACCTCACCCACGGCTCTTTTCGGTAAAAGCGGGTGTGCATGTGGTGGCCATATCGGTCATAGCGGCTGTAACGCACATCTGCACCGAGATCTTGCAGCTGATTCACACAACCGTCATCCCCCGCGACACTTACGTTTGTGTCATCGGCGGCGTGGGCGATCCAGAGAGGGACATCCCTCATGCGCGAAAAGTCGGGCAAGAGGGATGAGCTGTTTTCTTCTAATGCTACAGCGTTCAGATAAAACGCATAATCCATAAAAATTCCCATCACGGCAAGCCCGGCGGCGATGTGGCGGGGGTGGCGGTACGCCATTTCCCATACCATTGAGCCTCCCAAGGAGGTACCGATGATATAGACGCGGTTCAGATCGATCGGCTCACGCGCGGCCAGCCGCCGGATAAGCGCGTCCACGGCGTCAACATAGCGAACCATCCGGGGGAATTCGTTGTTCTGATTCAGACCGCAGGGGCACTGCGGGAGTAGAATGTTGCATTTGTGCCCGTGCAGATATCGCGCTATGGTCAGATATTCAAGATACTGGAGAATGTTATCATTTCCCATAGCACCTGCACCATGGAAGTAGACCACCAACGGCTGCTTTTCTCCGCCCGGCGCCCGGCGGAACCGGTAGGGGAAGATCACGCCGTTCTCCCGGTCAATATATTCGTAGGCTTTATACCGGGCTGCGGGGGTTTTCTGCGGACGGATCTCCGTCCGTGAGCAATTCTTCAGCCGAAAATTCAGTTTCCTTTTGCGAATAAATCGGCGGTATTCGCGGCGATACCAGGTGTTGAGCGAACGGGCAGCCTTTCCGAATTCCTCCATGCCGGACTCCGTCAGCCGGCAGAGCGCCCGGTCCTCCCGGTAGAACTGCGCCAGATTTTTCGGGGCGAATTTTGCGCGGATATCATCAAAATCTTTTTCCTGAAATTCAATCATCGCGATCCCCTCCGCCGCGGATCCTCTGATCATGTAGCGCGAAAGGGCGTTTAGGTCACAACTGCCCGCTGTCACAATATCATAATACTTCATCTCAAATCCCCCCAACCGCATTCGAGAAATCTCTGCTCCAAGCTTACTGCGGATGGAGTGAAAAGTCAATAAAAAAGCGCTCCCGGTGTGCGGGAACGCTTTAGAGAAGTATCGGATGAATCAGATCCCCTGATTCTGCGGGATATCCGGCAGGGAGTCAAAGCCCTTCTGGAGATCGGCATCCGTGGGGATATAGTCACTCATGGAGCCGCTCAGATAGGATTCATAGGCCGTCATGTCAAAGTAGCCGGTGCCCGTCAGGCCAAAGAGAATGGTCTTGGCCTCGCCGCTCTCGCGGCACTTGACCGCCTCATCAATCGCGCCCTTGATGGCGTGGGCGGACTCCGGTGCGGGGAGAATCGTCTCCCGCTTGGCGAAG
>USLQ01000082.1 GCA_900555545.1 uncultured Oscillospiraceae bacterium
TTCCGCCGCAAAAAATAGCACCTACATATTGCACAGGCGCCGGAAAACATCCGGCGCCTGTTTTGGTTTATTCCGCCTTTAAGTCCCGCGTGGCAACAAAGTCCACCCCAGTACCACAGATATCCGGCACCACGACCTGCCCCAGATGCACTGGCGCCTGCAACACCAGACCATCGAGGGCCTTCATCGCCTCAAAGATCCTCCCTTTGGGGATGGGGGCGCTCGTCTTGACGGGACAGCGCGGGTACATCCCCCCTTGTACTGCCACTGTACTGGTAACGGTACGTGTCGGATTTTTCAGTTCGGTTCGGCCATATTCCGCCCCACGCGGGCAGCGGTTCCCGGTGACTCGGTAATCGTTCTCCTCGTCCACACACAGCCGGCACCCCTGTGGACAGACGATGCAGATCAGCTCTCGCATATTTTCGCCTCCTCAATTTTCACGGTGATGGGTCCTTTTGCCCGATCGAGCAGCGCGCGTGGCAGGGAAATCCGCTCCATTTCCCCTGGCGCCATATGATCCCTGCGGTAACGGGCGAGCTGTTCTCCGCCGCTTGTAACTATAACCGCAGCATCGCGGAAAATCCTACGCACGCGGAAAAAGATTTCCAAATTTTTTTCCACTTGTTCCACCCGTACCCGCTGCGGAACCGTATAACTGACCCCGGAACCGCACTGGAGTTCCGTCTCCGCACCGCCCGTCTGCCCAGTGAGCGCATAGGCGGCGGCCGCAGCCCCGGCCCGCTGACTCTCCGCGGTGACATAGTCCACCAGATCGTGCACATGCAGCACGTTCCCACAGGCAAATACGCCGGGGGCGGAGGTCTCCATATTTTCACATACAGCGGCGCCATTGGTACGCGGATCCATTCGGATCCCCGCCGTACGCGTCAATTCGTTTTCCGGAATAAGCCCTACGCTGAGCAAAATTGTATCACAGTCAAACGTCCGTTCCGTCCCAGGGATAGGGCGGCGCTGTTCATCTACCTGCGCGACCACGGCCTGCTCCACGCGATCCCGACCGCGGATTTCCACAATCGTATGGGAGAGGTAAAGTGGGATCCCATAGTCCTCCAGGCACTGCACGATATTTCGGTTCAGTCCGCCGGAATAGGGCATAACCTCCACACAGGCGAGCACCTTGGCGCCTTCAAGCGTCATGCGCCGTGCCATAATCAGGCCGATATCTCCGCTGCCAAGGATCAGTACGCGCTTGCCGACCATATAGCCCTCCATATTCACGTAGCGCTGGGCCGTACCTGCTGTGAACACACCTGCCGGGCGTGTGCCGGGGATTCCAATCGCTCCGCGCGTACGCTCCCGGCACCCCATTGCCAGTACGATGCTTCGCGCTTGCAGGACCTGATAACCGTACTCCGCGCTAACGGCGTACACTATATGCTGGGACGCATCCAGCGTGAGAACCATTGTATTTAGCCGAACCTCGATCCCCGTACCTTTAAGCATCTGGACAAATCGTCCCGCGTACTCCGGACCCGTCAGTTCCTCTTTAAAATAGTGCAACCCAAACCCATTGTGGATACATTGGTTGAGAATGCCGCCGAGCTCTTGGTCACGCTCAAGGATCAGCACCCGCTGCGCACCGTGTTCATGCGCGCTCAGGGCTGCCGCAAGTCCGGCCGGCCCGCCGCCCACAACGATCACATCATAGACAGGCTCACACATCATCGCCGCCCCCCTCTCTGTTTCGTCCGCCCAGTCAGCGGGAACGACTGTGCCCGGTCCTGTGGTATTTTCAAGGGATCGAGCCCCAATTCCCGGCTGAGGATCTCCATCACACGCGGCCCACAAAAGCCTCCCTGGCACCGGCCCATCCCGGCATTGGTGCGCCGTTTGATTCCGTCGATGCTGCGCGGTGGGATAGGGGTGTGGCAAGCGGCCGCGATTTCGCCCTCCGTCACAGTCTCGCAGCGGCAGATCACGTGTCCATATGCCGGATCCTGACGGATTCGTTCCGCCTGCTGCTGCGCACTCAGTTCGCGGAAACGCACCCGCTTTTTGGGTGTGACAGGAGTTTGCTGATCTCTCAGAATCAGTCCCGCCTCCCGCAGCAGCTTCACTGCGTACTCCCCGACAGCCGCAGCGGCCGACAGGCCCGGGCTCTTCATCCCGGCCAGATCGAGCAGTCCGGGCGCGGCCCACTTGATTACAAAGTCACCGGCATCTGTATTCGCACGCACGCCGGCAAAGTTTCGGATGGACCTGTTCAATTTCAATCCCGGTACACTCTTACGCGCGGCCTCCGCCACAGCGGCGAGACCGTGGGCTGTCGTGGCGGTATTTTCGCCGTCTTTAATATCTTCCGCATTTGGTCCGACAATCAGGTTCCCATGAACTGTGGGGGCGACCAGAACGCCTTTCCCAGCTCGGGTCGGGCACTGGAAGATCACATGGTGTACCATCTGCCCCTCCGACCGGTCGAGCAGGTAGTACTCTCCCCGGCACGGCGTCGTGTGAAAGTCCAGAGGGGCCGCCATCGCGTGGATCCGGTCCGCCTCCACACCGGCCGCATTGAGGACAAACCGCGCCTCAAACGCCCCGCGCTGTGTATGGATCCGCCAGCCGCCAGCAGGGCTCCGCTCCAGATCGGTCACCGCCGTCTCCAACTCCAGACGGGCGCCGTTTTCCACAGCATTTTCCGCCATAGCCAACGTATATTCCCACGGGCTCACAATTGCCGCCGTTGGAGCATACAGAGCCCCCTGTACCTGGTCAGATAGATTGGGCTCCATCGCCAACACCTCGGCTTGGTTCAGGAGTTTCATCCCATGCACGCCATTTTCCCGTCCGTCAGCATACAATTGACGCAGATGTTCCAGATCCTCCTCATCAAATGCCAGCACCAGACTGCCCACCTGCCGGTAGGGCACGTCCAATACTTCACAGATCTCCCGCGCCAACGCCACACCACGCACATTCATCCGTGCCATGAGAGTGCCCGGCCGTGCCGAATAGCCCGCATGCAAAATCGCGCTGTTTGCTCGTGAGGTTCCCATGGACACATCGTTTTCCCGCTCCAGGATCAGAACCTCGGCCCCATATCCGGACAGATAATAGGCTGCCGCCGCCCCGATAACGCCACAGCCGATGATTGCGACATCCACCATCTTCTGATTCCCCCTTTTCTCCCCCCATACCTGGAATAAAAAAGAGCACCAAAAATACGCCTGCCGCAGGCGCGTTTCTGCTGCTCTATTCTCTACTCCAGAAATGCAAGGATATTCTTATTTGATCTCGTTTTTATTGTAACCAGTATCCTTATAAAAAGCAAGAGGCAATTTCCACAAAATAATTATATAAATATCAGTAAAATATACGATATAGTTGATATATTTTTAACAATTTTACCTACAGTACACGCACACCTTTCCCCCTGTGGACACAAGGATTGGATTGTCTTTCCCCGCACACAGCACTTGGATTCTCCCCGCGCTTCTGCTATAATGAATTGGGTCTTGACCGTTCAGGATATCATCTATTTACAGGAGTTCCCGCCGTATGAAACAAAAACTGCTATCGACACTGGAAGATATGCCCATTATTATTGCCATTAAGGATGACGGGGGGCTTGAGCGTTGCCTGTGCTGCGACAAAAAGGTTGTCTTCGTGCTCTACGGCTCCGTCATCACGATCCCGGAGATCGTCCGTCGGCTGAAGGAGGCCGGAAAGTTTGTATTTGTGGATATCGACTTACTGGACGGTCTCTCCGCCCGGGAGGCGGCGGTAGACTACCTCCGGCAGAACACAGAGGCTGACGGCATCATCAGCACCAAGGCCGCGCTCATCCGCCACGCCAAATCCCTTGGATTGACAACAATCCACCGAACTTTTCTGTTGGACAGCCTAGCCCTCGCCAACCTGCACAAGTCGGGCAGCCACAACTACGCCGACTTCATCGAAATCCTGCCCGGGCTAATGCCCAAGCTGATCGCCCAGTTGAGTCAAAAGCTCCCGTGCCCGCTGATCGCCAGTGGCATGATTGCGGATAAGGAGGACGTCATCAACGCCCTGTCCGCAGGCGCCACGGCAATCTCCAGCACCTTACCCGACGTGTGGGAACTATAAACCTGATATTCAAAAATGCCTGTGAGCCGGAAAGCTGGCTGCACAGGCATTTTTTATTTGCAATTTTCAGGGAGCCAAATCTGGTTTTCCTTACGCCCTGCACAAGCATTCCCAATCCGCTGGGCAATCGCCTCGACCGTACCAGCGGGGAGAGAACGCGCCCCGTTCGGACATACAGATACGCACCGCATACAGGAGATACAATGTTCCGTATTCGTCTTTGATGGATCCTCGCGCGGAATCGCGCCCACCGGACACCTTTGAGCGCACAGTCCACAGCGGGTGCAAGATTCCCCCACCTGAGGTTTGGCGCCGCCGTGGGCCGCCTTGTAAGGGCGGTTCCCCGGCAGACGAAGCGAAAAATCCTGCGTGGTGCTCAAAAGCTGCTGGAGCGCGCCGCCGAATTCCCGCAGCTTTATCAAGTCGTCCGCATCCGGACGTCCAGATGCAATACGGTGCACGATGGAATGCTCCGCCACCGCCGCAATCCCAGCGGCTACGCGGAATCCACTGCGCTCCAGCACGTCCTGGAGCTCCGCAAAGGTGTCGTCATAGTCCCGGTTGCCGTACACGACGACTGCCACTGCTGCTGCACCGTTTCCGCGCAGGGCGGCGATCCGCTCCACAGCCGGAACCGGAACACGCCCGCCAAACGACGGCACAGCAAAGAGGCACCGGTCCGCCCTATCAATCTCAATGGCTGAAAAATTCTCTTCCCTGCTGCACAGATCGTGGGCGGAAAATGGCCCATGCATCCCCCCGGTGACAGCGTTTAACACCCGCTGAGTCCCGCCGGTGGGGCTGAAAACAAACGTATGGATCATTTAATTCATTCCTTCCTTTATATTGTTTTATTTAAGTATATCATTTTTGCACTATTTGGCAATCGTTCGCAAAAATTAAGACTTTCCGCCGGCCGTATCAAGTATAAATTCAGCACCGGCTGACGAAACTGTCAGAAGGAGGAGATTTTCAAGCATAAAAACGCGCGCTCCCCTCCCGCAGAAAGGAGTATGTCCGATGGAAAAAAATCTGTTGATTCTCGCCACGACACATGACTTTCTGGGTAAATTTGAACAAAACAACGTACAGATCCTTCGCCAGATGGGATATACTGTCCACTACGCATCAAATATGAATGAACCTGCTTATCTGGACAGCCAAATCCGATTGAGGGAACTGGGTGTAGTCCCCCACCATATCGATATCGCCCGCTCTCCGTTTCACCTGCGGGAAAATGCGTGCGCATTCCGGCAGTTGCTGGCGCTCACGCGCCAAATTCCCTTTCGAATCGTCCACTGCCACACCCCTATGGGCGGTGTGCTGGGGCGGTTAATCGGATTGTTCCGCGGTCGTGGCGCTCCCGTCATTATCTATACGGCGCACGGGTTCCACTTCTATCGGGGCGCTCCACCCATCAATCGGACCCTTTATTATCTGGCGGAGCGGCTGCTGGCGCACTGGACCGACATTCTCATCCTGATCAATCGGGAGGATGAGCAGAATGCGCGCCGCTTCCATTTAAAAAAGGGTGGATGTATCCGGCGGATCCCAGGGACGGGGTTGGATCGCGAGCGCTTTCACCCAGTGGATGGGG
>USLQ01000083.1 GCA_900555545.1 uncultured Oscillospiraceae bacterium
TTCACAGTCAAAACGGCATCGTCCAGATTGAGTGAACGGCTATACACACCCCCGCCCCCGGTCAGCTTCAGTTCCAGATCCCCCAGCGGGAGAAAGGACTCGCTGTATCCGCCGGTGAGGTGCTCCTCCGCCATCCGAGTGGCCTCCTGGTATTTACCGGCAAAGATAAGCTCACGGACGCGCCCGAGGTATTCCAAACTCTCCGGGTTGTCGTAATCTTTGGGATAGCCGGACCAGAGCGTGCAGTCGTTAAAGGAAAGGATCTCTCTCCGCCTGCCGCCATAGACCATGGCAGCTGTAAATCCATTGCCCACTGGGAGAGCTTCCTTCCAGGTCCGGGCGGGCCGGTTGTAGGTAAGCTGTCGAATCATCATGATCAATCCACCTGTATATCAAATACGAGCGGCATTTCCGTCTCCGGAGGATCCTGTGTGAGGATGCGCAGCCGCTTTTTATCCTGTTCCCACCGCGCCGGACCGCCGCCGAGCACGGTAATCTTTTTGATCTCAAAATTAAAGCCGTCCATGCTGTGACGCAGCGCCCTTAAGTCATAGACGCCGCTCCGGTTGGGCCGGAGTGCAAACGCGTAGATATGGCAGGGGCGGTAAGTGTAGCGGAAATCGCGGGACGTATAGCGGTTACGCTCCTGAAAGCTGCCCGTTTTCTGCCGCTTCCCCTCACCGGACACTTTATAGGGGGAGGTCCCCCAGATCGCCTCCCGGTTGCACGCCGTCCACTCGCCCAGACGGGTGAGGATCTGCATCTCCTCCTCGCAGAGCGTACCGTCCGCTCTGGGGCCGATGTTTAAAACAAAATTCCCGTTCTTGGAGATAACATCCGCAAAGACACGGGCGATCTCCTCCGGCGTTTTCCACCGGTTGGTGGTGCAGTAGCTCCATGCATTGTAGGCCGTGGAGGTCTCCGATTGCCAGATATAGGGGCTGGTAGCCGGGAGCTGCCCGCGTTCGCGGTCAAAGATTGAGGCGTTGTACATGATCGCATCGCTCTTGTACTGGACACAGACCTCCCTGCCCCATTCCATGGAACGATTAAAATAATAGGCCAGGAATTTTTTCATGTACGGCCGGAACTTGTGATTGGAGACCCACCAGTCAAAGAACAAAGTCTCCGGCTGATAGCGGTCCACCAGCTCGACCGTGTGAACCAACCAGTTCTCGCACCACTCAGGCGTAGGGTCAATCCCGTGCTCCTGCCGCAACAGGGTATATAAATTATTGTGGCGGTGAACGTTGACACATGCCCCATACAGTTCGCGATAGGCCGGATCCATCGCCTCGTTCTCATAGCCGACTGTGCGCGCCCCATTGACAAACCAGTAGTGCTCCGCCCGGTGGCTCGACGTGGCAAAGGGAATGCCCTGCGCCTCACAGGCGCGTTTATACTCCCCCAGCACATCGCGGTGCATAGCCTGCTTGACAGTCGTCCACTCCGATAGGGCGGAATCGTACATCTTGAGCCCGTCGTGGTGTTCCCCCACGGGCATGATATACCGAACCCCCGCTTTTTTCAAGACCGAAACGATCTTTCCGGCATCAAAGCACGGCGCGGTAAACTGCTCGATAAATTTGCGGTAAGGATAATCTTTGCCGTACTTGCGGTTATGGTGCCAATAGACGGGATTCTGGTGATAGTACATCAGGCGCACATACCACTCGCTAAAATAGGCCGGCACCGCATAAGCCCCCCAGTGGATAAACGCGCCGAATTTTGCCTCCCGGTACCACTGCGGCACTGGATAGGTGGATAAGCTCTCCCAGTTATCCTTATATTTTCCACCGGCAATCACTTGATCGATCCGGGCGAGTTCCCGCTCGTACATTTTCCACACCTACTTTCCTTTTCCGTCCAGCTGCTCCCGCAGCCCGCGTACCTCCGCGCTGTCCGCGCCGAATTTTTCCGTATAAAGCGACAGCTTGTTTGCGGCGATATCGCGCTTGAGGTTGGCGGTGAAGGAGACATCGCTCTCCTCCGAGAGGATGGTATCCGCATTTACAGCGTCCTGCCGGAGCTCCGCCACAATCTGTGCGTGCTTTTTCTTGTCCAGATTATAGAAGAACAGGCAGATGAGCATCAGCGCACCGGAAATCACGGAGATCCAGATGGCGATGTTAAAATACTGGTCGGCCACGGCAACCTTCTCCGCGGACAGGATATTCGGTGCATCCGCCACAATCTCATAGTCATTGGGGTTAAAACCGACTGCCCCCTGAATCACGGCGGGGATCAGCGCACACAGCTGAGTCACCAGCAACACAGCCGAGTAGGCAAGGGTCTGGATAAATCCCTCCAGGCGGTAACCACTCAGGCGCTGCTGATAGTCGCCGATCTCCGAGAGCATCAGCGGCTGAAGGCTGCCAATGGCGTTAAATGATGCCACAAAACGCAGTGCGGTGATGAGGACGGCGCTGGAGGTATCCTGCGCCATATTGTCAAATCCGATCAGCGCCAGAATCAGATAGGCCCCCGTATTCAGGCACTGCCAGAAGATCATAATCGTCCGGTTGTTAAACTTTCGGGTCAGGAACGGGAGCAGGATCATATTGGGCGTTGCGCCAAAGCCCACGATCATGGAGACCGCACCGAAGATCATCGCGCCATCCGCCATGTTATCCGCATAGTGGACGCGGGCCACGATCTGCCACACCAGATCGATACACCCCTTCATGCATCCGAACATGAGGGCCAATGTCAGGATGATGAGCGGGCGGTTCTTCAGAACCATTTTTAACCCCTGGAGCGTGGAGACTTTTTCCTTTTGGTTCTCCGTCTCCGTGATAAACACGCGCTCCCGTACGCCGAGCAGGCCGATCGTGCAAATGACGCCTACGACAGCGCTGGCACAGCCAAAGACGCGTGCCGCGACCACATCGCCCCACAATCCGGCGGCGACATCCTTGAGCACATTCATCACCGTAGGCGCAAACCCCATCACCAGACCGATCGGGGACCAGATATCCGTGCGCTCCTGTTGATTGGGTGTAAAAACCCCAGGGAACATATTGAACGTATTGTTCCACAGGTTCCAGACAAGGAGGGTGGGGATACAAATCAAATAGACGTAAATGATACGGACATCCAGCGTAAGATTTTGCGGGGACCATACGGCCGCCACCGCCAAGATGGAGACGACCGGGGCCAGGAACAGGATATATGGCTTATACCGGCCGAGTTTTGTACGGGTCCGCTGGATCCACCGGCCATAGATCGGCGTCAGAATGAGACCCGCGGCGCAGGCAGTGATATAGATAATGGTGGCGTGCAGCGTACCATACCGGCCAAGGTCGTACAGGATCGGCAGATAGCCGATTGTCACATACGCATTGATAATATTACAGATAAAGCTGACGCCAAGGCTCGCCGACCCCAGGCAAAAAATCTCCCGCAGATCGAGAAAGCGCCCCTTTGGCGGCTCCCGCCAGAAATTTTTCAGCACGGCGGCAAGGGCTTTTGCTCCCGCACGGAGTGCAATACCCGGATGCTGTTTCGTTTTCCCAGAGCGATTATTCCCCATCGATTGAACCCTTTCTAATTTTGATTCGTCTTGCCGTTTGGCAGAGAAACGGAAAAATGCATCTTTTTTCCAAATCCAGCCCTTTTACCAAAGTAGTTGCCCCACTGCAAATCAGGATAATAGCTCCCGAGCGTCAGTTGCAGGCAGGCGGTCACCCCGGACACGCATCGCCGCAGGCGCACGAACGCATTCAGATCCCGGCACCTGGAATCAATGCGGACGTCCCCTCGATTTTTCAAGTGCACCGTATAATCGCGGATGTTATTCCGCCGCGTTTTAAAGTCGTTTGTCGCGACGGAATTGGTCTCCCCGTCCACCTTGGAGAGGAAGTAGTTTGTCATGCTCTGTTCCCAGCCATAGTCCGGCTTTTTCCCGTAGGGATCCGGAACTATTCCGTCCCCGCGCGCGACGGACGCGGTCCCCTCCGGCCTGCCGATATGGCCCGCCGGGTAGATGGTGTGGAACGCCTTCCGATGCCAGCTGACGGACTCTACGTCATCCATCAGGTCAACCTCCAGCGTAATTCTGCTGGGATCCGTAAACCATGCAAAAATATTTTTCGGATAGAGGCGGCAGTCCAGCTCGCGATCCTTTTTCTCCATATCCAGACCGAACATTTTCAATCCGCCGGCACGGAAAATGCCCGTAAGGTAATTGCCCCTGTGCCAGATATGGTTTAGCTGGATATTTTTCCGCGCCTTTTTCCCGGCAGGGCTGTGCACGGACAGCCGCGGGATCCCCAAAAGGCCGCGCACATCGCCGGTAAATGGGAGGCCCCCCGCCGACCCCAAAGCCGCAGGTGCCGGGGTTTGATATCCCAAGGCATATTCATCGACCTGATATCCACCCTGGAAGAATCGGATATTCACCGGGCCGCCGGCGGAGCACGGCAGCTCTACATACCCGCTGCGGAATCTTGCCGTCAAACAGAATATTCCCCTGTGCATCGGCGCAGACCGCGCGCACCTCGGTCAGGTTGGTGTGGTCAAATCGGTTGGTGATATATAATCGGATCGGTTTGCCAAGGGATGATTGCTGCTCATCCACAAGTACGGGCGTGAAGGCCTTTTTGGTCAGATAGGCCTCCGGCTTCAGCCGTTTATACGTATCAAAGATGCAGCCCCATTCCCCATAGCCTGCACATGGGCCCGGCGCGTGGTTCTGGTGGCGTTCACGCGTCCCCTCCGGCAGGTAGAACACATCGTCAATTCCGGCCCAAATGGCACAGCCGAGCGCACCGTTTGTGCGGAAGATATTGTCCCAGCCACGTGCAATGCTCTCGCCCCATGCCTCGCGGCAGCTGTTATCCTCCCGCAGGTGCTCCGTATTATAACAGGCGACATGGGCGAACTCGTCATGCAGAACGGGCAGATCATCCCGGCCCAGTTTGCCGGTGACCTTGTTATAGTGCTTGCTGTAAATATCGTATGGCCTCGGCTTTGTATGTACGGTATCCGGATAGCTGAAAATCACGGGGCGCGATCGGTCCACGGCTTTGATATAGTCGTACTCCGCACGGAAAGCACCTGTCTCCTCAAAACCGGACTCATTGGCCAACGACCAGATGAGGACGGATGGATGGTTCCGTGAATACGCCACCATCTCCGCAAAATTGGTCAGGAACTCCTCCGGCGGATTGTAAATACCAAAATTGTTGGCTCCCTTGAAGCAGGCGGAATTCTCCTGCTCCACATAGATCCCCATCCGGTCGCACACTGTCAGGAAATAATCGCTGGCCGGGTAATGAGACGTACGGATATGATTGATGTTGTGCTCCTTATAGATGCGGATCTCCCGCTCTATATCGCTGCGGGTAATCGAACGCCCATACAGGTGAGAGACGTCATGGTGGCAGAGCCCGCGCAGCTTGATCTCTTTTCCATTGATATACACCTTGTTCCGGTCTGTTCCCTTGGCCCCGCCGTAGGTGATCTCCCGGATCCCGACAGGATGGACGTTCTCCTGTACCATTCGACCGCCGGAGGACAGCGTCAGGCACAGATGATAGAGATTGGGATGCTCCGCATCCCAGAGTTTGGCATCCTGTACCGGGAGGGTAAAACGGACGCCGTACCGTTCCCCCTGCCCGGCGGGGGCTTGGGGAGCTGGGATATGCAGCGGGCTATACTT
>USLQ01000084.1 GCA_900555545.1 uncultured Oscillospiraceae bacterium
CGGCGTGCCATTCTGCCAGTCAGGGATGATTCTCCACGGGATGGCCACCGGCTGCCCGCTGCACAACCTGATCCCGGAGTGGAATGACGAGGTGTACCACGGCAATCCCTGGCACGCCCTCTCCCGCCTGCTCAAGACCAATAATTTTCCCGAGTTTACGGGCCGGGTATGCCCGGCGCTGTGTGAGGTGGCCTGCCTGTGCGGCGTGGGGGACAGCCCCGTCACCATCAAGGAGAATGAGCTGGCTATCGTGGAGGCAGGCTTTGACCGCGGTTATATCCAGCCGCGGATCCCGGCCGTGCGCACGGAGAAAAAAGTTGCCGTAGTTGGTTCCGGCCCCGCAGGGCTCGCTTGCGCGGATATGCTCAATCAGCGCGGCCACCACGTGACGGTCTATGAAAAGAGCGACCGCGCCGGCGGGCTGCTGATGTACGGTATCCCGAATATGAAGCTCGACAAGTCGGTTGTGGATCGCCGGCTCCGCCTGATGCGGGAAGAGGGGATCCGCATCCTCACCGGTACGGACGTGGGGCGCGATATCCTGCCCGAGACACTGCTGCGGCAGTTTGACGCCGTCGTACTCTGCTGTGGGTCCGAGACGCCGCGCGACATTCAGGCAGAGGGGCGGGAGAATGCCAAGGGGATCTATTTTGCTGTGGACTTCCTGACCCAAAACACAAAGAGCTATTTGGATTCCGGGCTGCTGGATGGCAACTATGTCAATGCCAACGGGAAAAATGTGGTCATCGTGGGCGGCGGCGATACGGGCAACGACTGCCTGGGTACAGTGATTCGTCACGGGTGTAAATCGGTCGTCCAGCTGGAGCTGATGCCCAAGGCGCCGGAGGAGCGCAGCGCCGACAATCCGTGGCCGGAGTACCCGCGCGTGTGCAAGACGGATTACGGCCAGCAGGAGGCCATTGCTGTTTTCGGCCACGATCCGCGCCGGTACAGCACTACCGTCAACCGGGTGATTACCGATGAGGCGGGGAACGTGACGGAGCTGGAGACGATCGCCATGGCGTATGATAAAAAGGGAAACTATGCCCCTGTTCAGGGCAGCGAGGAGCGCATTCCCTGTGACCTGCTCCTGATCGCGGCCGGGTTTACGGGCTGCCGGAGCTATGTCTCCGACGCTTTCGGAGTGGAGCGCACTCCGAGGGGAACGGTCCAAACCGAGACGGACCAATACGCCACCAGCGTGCCGGGGATCTTTGCGGCCGGTGATGCACGCCGCGGGCAGTCGCTTGTTGTGTGGGCCATCGCGGAGGGGCGCGCCTGTGCGCGGGAAGTGGATCTGTACCTTGACGGATATTCAAATATGTGATTTGCACCTGATCTGTTGGGCGGGCGGCGTTAGGCTGCCCGCCCAATGGCCTCTATTGCGGCAATTTGACTGCATCCCTCTCTGTGTGTATGCTTTTTTTGGAGAGAATTCCAATCTTGCCTGCCGGAATTGTGATCGGCTCTGCAGAGTGGTATAATTTATAACGGAATCTGAGTTCCCGCTGTTGTATGGGGACTTGTCTGATGGGGGAATGCAGTTGTGATCGAATGGCTTTTTGATCGATTTGGGGTGCCGGGCGGTGTTCTGGAGGCGCTGCTCATTTTGTGGACTTTTGGCGTGACGGTTGTATGCCTGAAAATTTTCCGGGGAGTTCTGCCGCACGACGGTGGTCGCGATTTTGCCTTTAACGGCAAACTCTCCAAGGGGAAGCTGCGCGGCGCGGGCATCATTTTTATCAGCGTATTTGTGCTGACGGCGCTGCTCTTCATCCGGTTTAGCCTGGAATATCTGGCCTATTACGTGCTGGTGTTCCTGAGTATGCTTTCCGGTTATTTGGATGACCGGGCCAAAAAGCCGTGGGGCGAATATAAGAAAGGCCTGATCGATTTAATTCTCTGTCTAGCCACGGCGGCCGTTTTTGTCTGGCTGAACCCGGAGCTCTGCTCGGTCGGTATCGCCTCCTGGCAGTTGGAAATTCCCCGCTGGCTGTTCGCGCTGATCCTGACGGTGTTCTTCTGGCTGATGATCAACGCAACCAACTGCTCCGATGGCATTGACGGCTATTGCGGCGCCCTGAGCATCACCGTGCTGCTGTCACTTGGCCTGGTGGGCCGGATCGTGGGGATGGAGGCCGGATTCCAGCACCTAATGCTGATGATGGTTCTCGCCATCGGTGCCTACCTGTGGTATAACTGCGAGCCGAGCACCATGCTTATGGGTGATGCCGGTTCCCGCGCAATCGGCCTGTTCCTTGGGATTGCACTTGCCCAGACCGGTAATATACTCCTGTGCATCCCGCTGTGCTTTGTGATCCTGTTCGACGGCCTGCTCGGGATCGTAAAGGTCAGCCTGATCCGCTTCCTGAAGATCAAGGCGTTCCAGAATATCCGCACACCGCTGCATGATCATTTCCGCATGAAAAAGAATTGGTCCAACACGCAGGTAATCTTCCGTTCGATCCTGCTCCAATGCGTAATCTCCGGTGTAGTGATCGCCCTATTACGGATATAAGTGCTTTAACGGTCCTCCCGGATGACGGGCGGGCCGTTTTTTCGCCTGAGAACGGTTGGAACATTGTTCTTTTATCCGTGTTGTGCTACAATAAATGAAATTTTTCTCCAAGCGAAGTTTGACGTAACGATTCAAATTAACATAGAAAAGGAAGAGTTTATGAAACAGACACGGAACTATCCGATTTGTGTAATCAGTGAAAAAGGAGAGCGCGCCCTGCGTACAGGCCACCCGTGGGTCTATGAGGCGGAGGTGCGGGAGTTGACGCCGGATACGGCAAACGGCGCGCTGGTGGACGTCATCAGCGGTAAAGGCAGATACCTTGGCACAGGATTTTTGAGCGAACACTCCAAAATCAGGGTGCGGCTGATCTCACGCAACGCAAACGACCGGTTTGACTCCGCCTTTTGGGAGCGCCGGATCCGCTATGCCTGGGCGTATCGTAAAACGGTGCTGGGGGAGGAGGATCTCGACTGCTGCCGTGTGATTTTTGGAGAGGCGGATGAGTTCCCCGGCCTGACGGTCGACCGTTTTCACGACATTCTCGTCACGCAGACACTCTCCTATGGCATGGATCAGCTCAAACCGGTGATTTTCCCCATGCTGTGCAAGGTGCTGCGCGAGGACGGGCAGACCATCCGTGGAATCTATGAGCGTAATGATGTGGCTATTCGTAAGCTGGAGGGCTTGGAGGAATACAAGGGCTTTTACGATCTGCCGGGGGAGGAACATCCGGCGGAGACCGTGACGCAGATCACGGAGAACGGTGTCAAATACCGGGTCGATTTTGAGAACGGGCAAAAGACGGGCTTCTTCCTCGATCAAAAGTACAACCGCCGTGCCGTCGCTAAACTCGCACGCGGCAAGCGTGTGCTGGACTGTTTTACGCACACGGGTTCCTTCGCACTCAATGCGGCGCTCGGCGGCGCGGAGCACGTCCATGCAGTCGACATCTCGGAGTCGGCTGTCCAGCTCGCA
This sequence comes from uncultured Oscillospiraceae bacterium, assembly GCA_900555545.1. GTDB lineage: Bacteria > Bacillota > Clostridia > Oscillospirales > Acutalibacteraceae > Onthovicinus. Next base: position 3,497 of record USLQ01000084.1, read on the forward strand.
CGGGAAAACGCACAGCTCAACGGGCTGGAGGGGCGGATGGCATTCACTGCGGCCAATGTATTCGACCTGTTGCCGGAGCTGGAACAGGCCGGCAAGCGCGACTATGACTTTATCATCCTCGATCCTCCCGCCTTTACCAAGAGCCGCCGGACGATGGAAAGCGCCTACCGCGGGTACAAGGAGATCAACATGCGCGCCATGAAGCTGCTGCCGCGCGGCGGATACTTGGCCACGTGTTCCTGCTCACACTTTATGCCGGAGGAGCAGTTTGTCAAAATGCTTTTTGCAGCGGCCCGCGACGCCCAGGTGGAGCTCAAGCAGATCGAGGCGCGCCAGCAGTCGCCCGACCATCCCATCCTTTGGAACGTCCCGGAGACGAACTATTTAAAGTTTTATCTGTTCCAGGTGGTGTGAAATTTATATAATCATCCATTTAACAGACGTGTTAAAAAGACAATAGACATAACAACAGCGTCCCACCGTCAATTCGGCGAAAAGGACGCTGTTTTTGTGTGTAATATATTCAAAATCGTATTGATGCCCGTATCTATGCCCAAAGTGCTTTCACAAACTGTGGATAACACTCATCTATAATAATTTTACATTCCGAAATATTGTCATCAAAAATTAAAGGGGGGAGTTTATACATAAGTCACAAACTCCCCCCTGTTGATTTAACACCACAACATAAGTGCTGTTCTCCGATGAGAATGGTTATGTATTGTCCTTCCAAATCGGACACTTACGATATTCTTCACCATAGTCCGGTTTGCAGACATATTTGATCTCGCTGCTGTCACCGTACATGACCTTGTTAGGGCAAAGGTCACATTGATACTGATCACGGTAACCGCCCTTGTATACGAGATGTGGACATCTTGCCATATTATTCGCCTCCTTTTAATTCAATGTTGATATTTTTTGCGGCTATGCGCCTGCAAACGGGGAAAAATAAAAAGATCGCACTGGGACCGGATTGTATTCTTATAACTCATACCCAGTCTTGGACAGGACGGTAATATCCATTGTCTGCGGTATAGGTCAAGGTGGTGGTAACGCTTTTCGAACCGTATGTATAGTTAGTGTTGATTTGATTGAAAGTGCCGCTTATATCTGCGATGGATATCATTGATTGAATATTCATGGCGATCGCTTGGGCGAGTGCCGCTTGATCTAACGGGGATTTGGGATTACGCAGGCGTTCCAGACAAAAGTCAATTTCCTGTTTGCTATACTCGTTCTGTTGGTACGAGATATGATTCGAATCAACGGTATATCGATATTCTGCGTGTATTTTTTTGATATGTGTTCCCCGGGGTATGGAACTGATATATTGTTTATAGGAATTGAATATCCGGTCTGCCAGACGAAGAACTACAGGGTTTTGACTGAACTGGACGCTTCGCTCTTTGGCTTTTTCTTCAAACAGTGCCGTATATTGCACAATCTCGTTTTCCAGTTCTTCCTTTTCGCGTAATCTCTGTTGCCTGTAGTTTTCTGAATGGACTTTGCTATAAATATAATAGGATAGGCCGATAATCACACCAAATATTGCGCCAAGCTTCAGGAATACGCCCCAGTATAAGTCAAGATCCAGAATGTCAGTGAATAAATATATTGCCACTTTAACAACGATACTGGCAATTACTCCTAAGATACAGCCGAGAATAGCCATTCCGATGATCCCTCTGATGGTGATCTCTTCCGACTTAGAGTAACATCGCTCAATTTTCGCAATTTTTTCCCGGCGCGGAACCGCATACTCCGCTGGAGACATATCGACTTCCATAAAGATGTATTCCCGTCCTCTCGTCGCGATTTTTAATTAATATTTTACTGCATTTTGCGGTAAATGTCAATACAACAAATTGCGGTAACATATAATAATTTCGGTGATTCAAATGTATCAGCGAATCCGCGATCTCCGAGAAGATGCCGATTTGACGCAAAAAGAGATGGCAAAGATTCTTCATTGCTCACAACAGGTTTATTCAAATTATGAGCTGGGGCAGAGGGATATTCCGACTGCGGTTTTAATTGCACTGGCCCGGTTTTATGAAACTACAACAGATTATATTTTGGGATTAAGCGATCAACGTAAAAAACAGCCGTGAATTTCTCACGGCTGTGGGGAATGCTGCCCCGGCGTTCCGTCCGGC
>USLQ01000085.1 GCA_900555545.1 uncultured Oscillospiraceae bacterium
GCAGACTGACAGAACTCGCGCTATTTTTCCTGGCATACCCCAGGCAGGCCTGCCGCTTTTCCGGACTCTATATTGCCGGCGGATCGGTCTATAGTGGAAATAGAACACCGGCGGCAGAAAACACATTTTATGAGGATCCGGAGGCGGCACAGATCCTTACCAGCCGCGCGACGGGGATCCACCTTCTGCCGCTGGAGACGGCACAGGGATGCACCGTATCCTGCAGTGACGGTTCAATCTCCACCCCCGGACTGGGGCTGCTGCTCTCCCTGCTTGAGCCGCAGGCGGTTCGCGAGGAGGAGCACACGCTCGAGGTCGATCTGGAGAGCGCCGTCTCCAGAGGGTGCAGTGTAATTGACTGGCTTAACCGAGATAAGGAGCTCCCCTTTCACCGGATCTGTCTGGACGTGGACAGAGAGCGCTTCCGCACACTGGCGGAGCGTGCCCACGGACATCTGACGAAAGGAGGTATTCCGCTTGGATAGGCATCGTGTGATCATTGATACGGATCCCGGTATTGATGACTTTTTTGCCATGATTCTTGCCGCGAGCGCTGAAAACCTGGAGATCCGGGGCGTTACGGCCGTGGCGGGGAATCAGGTAATGGAAAAGATTGCCACAAATGCGCGGGGGATCGCACAGTTCCTCGGGTGGGAGGTTCCAGTATGTATCGGCGCGGATCGGCCCCTCCTGATCCCGCAGATCACAGCCGCACAGGTGCACGGGGATACGGGATTGGGTCACTTCCCGCTGCCTGAGCCGCGGCGTGATGTGGATACGCGGTATGCCTGGGATTTCATCTATCAGGAGGCCGTGTCTGCGGGGGGATTGCTCGAAATCATTGCGATCGGGCCGCTGACTAACCTGGCAATCGCGCTGTGGAAATATCCGAATTTGGGCCAGTGGATCCGGCGTCTGGTCATCATGGGCGGATCCACCCAGTGGGGGAACAGAGGGGCCTATGGGGAATTTAACTTTTATGTGGATCCCCATGCCGCACAGATCGTGTTTTCCTCCGGCATTCCCATTGAGATGGTGGGACTGAATGTCACCATGCAGACCGGGCTGAGCGACGCCGAGTTTGACGAACTGGCGCAACTGGGCGGACCTAACCGGAAAGCATATGCCGATCTGCTAACCTTTTATCGCAATATCTACCGTGTCAATGATCTGGGCTTTCGGATCGTAGCCATGCACGACTCGCTGGCGGTGGCCTGTGCCATGGACCCGCAGGTGGTGGAAATGCGCGACGGCTTTGTGCAGATTGACTGCTCCACCGGTCCGTGCCGTGGGCGCTCCGTGGTGGACTGGGCGCATGAGCAGCCCAACGCCCGGGTAGCCGTAGCGGTGGACAAGGAACGCTTTTGGCGGATGATCAGGCGTTCACTTGAATATGGGCCGGCGGGAGATAAATAAAAAACACCCCTTTCCGATTTATTATACAGAAAAACGGCGTTTCCACAGGGATCAAGCTCTGCGGGACGCCATTTTTCACGTTCTCAATCAGAGGAAAGGTTATCTCCTCTTCAGTATCTGCTCCATGCTGTAATTGATCAGGATTACACCTGCGCGTTCAACCTGCTGCTCTCGGATCGCGCGGTATCCGCGTTTTTCAAAAAACGGGCGGGCCGTAATCGAGGCATGTGTTTCCACCACCAGGATCCCCCGCGACCGGGCGCGCTCCTCCAGGGCGTCACAGAGCACGGTGGCAATCCCACAACGCTGAAAGTCCCGGTGGACGTATAGCCGGTCCAGATAGCCGTCATCTGCCAGGTCGCCAAAGCCCACAATCTGATCCCCAATTTTTGCGATGCGTGTAAAGTGCTCCGTCAACGTCCGGTCCCAGCGCGCGCGGTCGATCACTCCCGGCGCCCAGGCGTCGAGCTGTTCCGGGGTGTAGTCCAAGGAACAAACCGTGTGCACCGTCTCGTAAAACAAACGCCCAAGCACGTCCAGATCCGCCGGGCGGTACTCCCTCAGGCTGATATCCATCTTTTCCCCCTCCTATTATCATAAAACACAAAAAAGGGGAGTCGGGCGCAGGTCTCCGTGCCCGGCTCCCCCTCTTTTGATTCTCACAGTGTATAGGTGTACTCGTACCCCTCGACCCATGTGCTCTTGGCAAAGTTGCGCAGCCGCAGTACCACCTTGGTATCGTAAACCTCCATCTGCCAGCCCATACCGGCGTCCACCAGATCACCGTAGTTGCATTCCTCACCAAAACCGGGCACATTGATATAGGTGACGTTATCCTCCTGTGCAAGACCGTTGCCGTTCTCATAGATGCCCATGTGCAGGTGCCCGGAGAAGTAGAACACCTTCGTCCCGCAGTTTTTCAGGATGGCGTCGAGCTGTTCCCCCTGCGGACCCACATTCCCTGCGGGCCATTTGTGCTCAAACTTCCCCTGGATTGGGTTGTGGTTAAAGACAAAGGCGGGCTTTCCCGTGGCCGCAGCTTCCGCCAGCTCGTTTTGCAGCCAGGCAAGCTGTTCCGGGGAGTGATAGGCCTCCACCTTGCTGTCCTTTTCCGTAGCCATGACGATCAGCTTATATCCATTGATCTCCTGGCTAAAATAGGCATGCTCATGATTGTAGCCAAAAAAGGCGCGGTTATAGTCCATAAAGCGCCGGTAGTATTTCTCGTACTCATTCTCCTTGCACAGCTCATGGTTGCCGGGCGCGATCAACACATTCTCCACGGATAAATGGCGCTTCATCAAGCCATACAGGAACATATACTCGATCTCCTGGGCGTTCATGGTATTATCGCCCACCATCACCAGCGCATCCACCGGCGTCTGCGCGCGGGACATGTCTAAAAAAGCGCGGCCATGGTTTTTAAAGCGGGATATGTTGTTCCCCTCCATGTGGCCGTCCGAGATGATGCTCACATTCAGCCGGATCTGGTCCGGCGCTTCGGCCGCCATCGGATGGACCGTCGCCCCGATGGGCGTGAAGATAAATAGCGACAGCAGCGCGGCGACCAGCCGCCGCAGGCAGTCTACAATCATGGTTAACATTTTCATTCCTCCTCATCGGCTCAGGGCCTATATAGATTTATTATAGCATGTTTTTCCGCAATATCAATATAAATTCAGTTTTAATCTCCGATAAAATAGATATATTGCTCTCAAATTCCATAAAAAAACCTGGCCGCTTTTCGTCCAGGGTTTGCTCTGCGTTAGATACTTTTTTCGTCAAAATTCAGGGTGATCTGATCCGGGGCGCCCTCCAGACGTGTGTAGGTTACGCCCGCCGCATCAAGCATTCGTTTGGAAGCTTTGACGCCAACTGTGTCGCTGTATTTGTCGGAGATATAGATTACCTCTCGAATACCGCTCTGGATGATCGCCTTGGCGCACTCGTTGCAGGGGAAGAGCGGAACATAGATCTTGCACCCATCCAGCGGGCCGCCCGCATGGTTTAGAATCGCATTGAGCTCCGCGTGGCATACATAGGGGTACTTGGTCTCGTATTCCTCCCCCTCACGGCTCCAGGGGAACTCGTCGTCGCTGCAACCGAGCGGCAGACCGTTATATCCGACGGACATGATCTTGTTGCGGTTGTTGACAATACAGGCCCCTACGCGCGTGTTTGGATCCTTGCTGCGCAGGGAGGAGAGGAGCGCAATCCCCATAAAATAGGCGTCCCAGCTGATGTAGTCCTTTCTCTTTTCCATCTGAAAATCCTCTTTTCATTATTATATAGTGCGGCACTCACACGGAAGGTCCCCTTTGGGCTATTGTAGCACGAACTTATGCACAATGTAAAGTTCCCGCCGCGAATATTTTACGTGCAATTCATGTTGTGTTGTGGTATAATAATGTGAGATATTGCAATTTGTACCAACAACCGCTGGACATTAACAATGAGGTGAACAAAATGGGTCTTGTTGAAAAAATATTTGGCAACTATTCTAAGAAGGAAGTCAAGCGCGTGCTTCCTTTGCAGAAAAAGGTGCTTGCCCTGGATGAGGAATACGCTAAATTGACAGATGAGCAGCTCAAGGCAAAGACGCCGGAGTTCAAGGAGCGCCTGAAAAATGGCGAAACACTCGACGACATCCTGCCCTTTGCCGCCTGCCGCGAGGCATCCTGGCGCGTGCTGGGCATGAAGCCCTTCCCCGTACAGATCATCGGCGGCATCATCCTGCACCAGGGCCGCATCGCCGAGATGCGCACCGGCGAGGGTAAAACCCTTGTGGCCACCCTGCCGGCCTATCTGAATGCGCTCACCGGCAAGGGCGTGCACATCGTCACCGTCAACGACTACCTGGCCCGCCGCGACTCCGAGTGGATGGGCAAGGTCTACCGTTTTATGGGGCTGGAGGTCGGCCTGATCGTCCATGAGCTCACCAACGACCAGCGCCGCAAGGCCTATCAGGCGGATATCACCTACGGTACCAATAACGAGATGGGCTTTGACTACCTGCGCGACAACATGGTCCAGTACAAGGAGATGAAGGTGCAGCGCGGCCATAACTACGCCATCGTGGACGAGGTGGACTCCATCCTGATCGATGAGGCGCGTACCCCGCTGATCATTTCCGGCCGCGGCGAGAAATCCACAGACCTGTACCGCCAGGCGGACGCCTTTGCCAAAACGCTGAAAATGGTCAAAGTGGTAGAGCTCGACGCCAAAAAAGACGCGGAGGAGAGCATCAACGACGACGGCGACTACATCGTAGACGAGAAGGCGCGCACCGCCACACTCACCCAGTCCGGCGTTAAGAAGGCGGAGGCCTTCTTCGGCGTGGAAAACCTGATGGATGCGGAGAATATGACGCTCCAGCACCACATCAACCAGGCCATCAAGGCACGCGGCGTCATGCGCCGTGATATCGACTACGTCGTCAAGGACGGCGAGGTCCTGATCGTCGATGAATTCACCGGCCGTATCATGCTCGGCCGCCGCTATAACGAGGGCCTGCACCAGGCGATCGAGGCCAAGGAGGGCGTCAACGTCGAACACGAGTCCAAGACGCTGGCCACAATCACCTTCCAGAACTACTTCCGCCTGTACGACAAGCTGTCCGGTATGACCGGTACCGCTATGACGGAGAGCGACGAGTTCCAGGAGATCTACAAGCTCGACGTTGTGGAGATCCCCACCAACAAGCCGATGATCCGTATCGACCACGAGGATGTGATCTATAAGACGGAGGCCGCCAAGTTCAACGCCGTCATCGAGCAGATTGAGGAGTGCCACAAGAAGGGCCAGCCCGTCCTGATCGGTACCATCACCATTGAAAAATCCGAGCACCTGAGCGGCATGCTCAAGCGCCACGGCATCAAACACGAGGTTTTGAACGCCAAGTATCACGAGAAAGAGGCGGAGATCATCGCCCAGGCCGGTAAGTTCGGCGCGGTAACCATCGCCACCAACATGGCCGGACGCGGTACGGATATCATGCTCGGCGGTAACGCGGAATACCTGGCCAAGGCGGAGATGCGCCGCATGGGTTTTGCCGATGAGCATATCGCGGAGGCGACCGGCTTTGGCGAGACGAAGGATCCCGATATCCTCAAGGCGCGTGAAACCTTCACTGAGCTGGAGAAGAAATACAAGGCGCAGATCGAGCCCGAGGCGGAGAAGGTCCGCGCGGCGGGCGGCCTGTTCATCCTCGGCACGG
>USLQ01000086.1 GCA_900555545.1 uncultured Oscillospiraceae bacterium
GAGCCAATCCTAACCAAGCTGGAGTCCGTGCTCCGCTCCATCCAGCACACCTCCCGGGGCAGCGAGCTGATCCGGCTGTATGGCGGCATCTCCGCCCAGGAAAATGCCGGGATGTCGCGCGAGATTGCCCGCGCAATGGAGGGCGTCTCCGCCAGGGTTTACACCGGACTGATCCGCCAGGGCCAATCTCGCGGGGAAATCCGCAGTGATATCGATGCGGCCATGGCTGCCTTTATGATTGACAACCTCTTCATGTTCCTCCAATTCTCCTACGCCTGCGACTATTATGAGGAGCGCTTCCGCGTATACGCGGGTGACGATATCCTCAACAGGGACGATTACGTGGTCAGCCAAATTATTACGTTTGTAAAATCTGCGCTTAAAAAGCAGGAGGAATAGATTTATGAAACAGCCATTATACGTGATCGCCTACGATATCGGTACAACAGGGGTAAAGACCTGCCTGTTTGAGGTAGCGGAAACGATCAAACTACTGGCCGCCGAAATGCAGGGATATTCACTCTATGTGCTGGAGGGCGGCGGCGCCGAACAGGATCCCGAGGAGTGGTGGGATGCCATCCGGCAGACAACTTCCCGCCTGATGGCCAAGAGTCCCGTTTCGGCCGATCAGATCTCCGGCATCTCGTTCTGCTCCCAGATGCAGGGGCTCGTCCTGGTGGACAGAGAGGGCAATGCCGTGCGCCGCGCGATGAGCTATATGGATCAGCGCGCTCGCGAGGAGCTGAAAAAAGGGCTTGCCTATGGGCCCCAGATCGCCGGGGCCAATGTGGTCAAACTGCTCAAATCCCTCGCAGCCACCGGAGCTGTCGCGGCGAGCGTCAAGGATCCTGTTTGGAAGTACAACTGGGTCAAAAATCATGAGCCGGATGTCTTTGCCAAGGTATACAAGTGGCTGGACGTCAAGGAGTATATCATCTGCCGGATGACGGGCGAATTTGTCATGACGGAGGACTCCGCCTTTGCCGCCCTGATGTACGACATCCACAAAAAATGCTGGAGCACATCTGTGATGAAGATGCTCGGCGTCAACCCGGACCATATGCCCCGAATTATCGCCTGCTCGGATCAGGCCGGTGGATTGAAAGACAGCATAGCCGAAGAGCTCGGCCTCAAGCCGGGTACCCCTGTGTACGGCGGCGGCGGAGACGCCTCGCTGATCGGTGTCGGCGCGGGCAGCGTCAATCTGGGTGATACACATATCTACTGCGGAACCTCCGGATCGGTCTCCACCGTAGTGGACAAGAGCATGGTGGATGCGAGCGCCATGATTGCCGCCACTGTCGGCGCAATCCCGGGTTACTACAACTATTTTGCCGAGCTGGAGACGGCCGGTAAGTGCCTTGAGTGGGTCAAGGACCACCTCGCTTTGGATGAAATTGATATTTACCTCGAAAAGAAAAACGTCGCCGAATCCCAGGAGACGATCTACGAGAGCCTGTACGACTACATGTCCGAGGTCATCAACAGCATCCCGGCCGGCGCGGGCGGCGTGATTTTCACTCCCTGGCTGCATGGGAACCGCTGCCCGTTTGAGGACCCGAACGCCCGCGGCATGTTCTTCAATATCAGCCTGGAAACGGGCAAAACAGAGCTCATTCGCGCCGTGACAGAGGGCGTCGTCTATCACATGCGCTGGTTTATGGAGACGGAGGAGAAAAAGACGAGGACCTCCGATGTCGTCCGCTTTGTCGGCGGCGGCGCGCTCTCCGACGTGACATGCCAGATCCTGGCCGACTGCCTGGGCAAGACGGTCGAGACCGTTGAATCGCCACAGAACGTGGGCGCGCTGGGAGCGGCAGTCCTTGTGGCGGCCTCCAACGGTGTAATCGATCGGATCCAGGATGCGAAAAAACTGATCCCCGCCGTCAAGACCTTCTATCCGAACGCTTCGGTCAAACCGGTCTATGACAAAAACTATAAGACCTTCTGCTCCCTGTACAAGGCCAATAAGGCGAACTTTGCCGCGATGAACGGCTGATTGCTATGGAGACAATTCGTATTTTTACCCTGAATGTCTGGTCAGGCTTCCGCTACAACGGGCTGATCCGCCTGGAGGAGTACGAGGCCCCTCAGACGCGCGAAAAGCGATTCAAGGGCCTGTTGCGGGAGATTGCACGCCTGGAACCGGATTTGTTATCACTCGGCGAGCTCAACCCGCTCTTTGACCGGGAAGCCCAGGTCCATGATGCAACCGGATATGATTCATTCAGCCATATGGGCGTCGCAGGTGTTCGAGCGGGCAAATTCGGCTTTCCGCTCAATCTGCGCGAGGGGGACGGCCTCTTCGCCCGTCCCTCGCTGCACGCCGAATGGATCGGCAGGGTTCACTTGGGTGGGAGCGGATACTGTGGAAATACGTTCTCTTTCCACTTTGACAACCTGACGCAGGCGCTTCTGATCCGCTTCCGCACACCGGGCGGGAAGGATTGCTACTTCTGCGGGACGCACTTTACCGCTGCGCCGGATGACGGGCCGGAAAACCGGCGGCTGCTGGAGGAATATGCGGCACAGATGCACTGCGGACGGCGGGCGATGTTTCGCTCTGGACGCAGGCTGAGCGACGGCGCATCCATGCGTATGACGGAATCAAGGCGGCTGCTGGACTTCCTGAACCGGAATGTCCCGGACGGCGCGCCGCTGATTTTGGCGGGCGATCTGAACGCCGAATCCGATTGGATGGAACTGCGCACGCTGACCCAATCCGGTTTTACCGATTTGGCGCCGCTTTCTCCCGACGGGAAAATGACGTGGGATCCCCGCTTTAACCGGAACCTGAGTACCTATTACGCGGAGGACGCGCAGCAGGAATACACCTCTCCCTATAAAAAACTGGAGGCAGTAGACGAACTCACACCGCGCAATATCGATCACATCCTGGTGCGCAACCTGCCGCCGCAGCCGGAGGGCTGCTGCACCATCTGCGCCGATAAGCCCTACGAGGGGCTCAACCTCTCCGACCACTTCGGCCTGTTTGCAGAATTGAAGATTGAATAAAGGGATAAAAGAGCCGTCACGCACTGATATAGCGCGTGACGGCTCTTTGGTGTGTAAAACAATTAGACGGCTTCCTCTGGGGGGCACCCTCCGTAATGGAAGCTCCCGAAAACTGTCCATATTTAGCAAGCATCTGAAAAATTTTGCTTTTGGGATATGCTGCATAAAAAAGTTCTTTTGTTTGCCGAAAACACTTGCGAAAACATATAACTCACGATCACACTCTTCGAATTGAAAGCTGCTTAGTGGGTTTCTTTTGACAAAGGGAATTTTCGCACTATCCCCGTAGGGAACGCTGCCCCCAGCGTTCCGCAATACCGATTGACGGTTCGCACATGGCATGGAGAAGATGAAATTATAGTTTCTCTCAATACCAAGATTCGCTTTACACAAGGGATATTTATACGCAGATATTTATGCTTTGCGGGATTCCGGTTGACTGCCGGAATCTTTTTCTCCCCGCCAGTCTCTCTTTCGGAACGCCGAGGGCGGCGTTCCCTACGAAAGCGTGCCCAGATCCCGGGCGACATGTGTTCAGATCAGGATTTTATTCGGAGGGATTTTTTAGAAGCAATTCAGATTCAAGCGATAAAGCCTGACAATTTCCGCAATCGAAAGCTCGTTATAGTGTTAATAGTCGGTCAAGTTCCTTTGATAATGCTTTTTTCATTTTGTCAAGCTCATCATCTGATGGTCTTGCTTCGGGTGAGTTCATTTTTTCTATCGGATACCACCATACGGGGCCGGCCTTTTGACCACACTCATAACCCGCAAGATCACCATTATATCTTGGAAAGAGATGCCAGTGAAGATGCGAGTCACCATTCCCGAGCAGCTCACAGTTCATTTTATTTGCGCCAAAAGCCCTATATACAGCTTCCGTTACAATGGACATTTCTTCCAGAAATTTCAACTTATACTCTTTATCGAGATAGAACAGCTCCTTTTTATGCTGTTTGCATAAAAACAAAGTATATCCTTTGAAATGCTGAAAATCACCTATAACAACATAACCGGTTTCAAGTTCTTTGACAAAATAAGGATTGTCTCCTCTTTTTATCATTTCAATTCTATCACAGATTAGGCACATAAATAAAGTCCTCCATTTCTTCAAAATACAGCGATATATAAATACTACCATATTACATACAAAAAAGATATAAGGAAGACTACTTCTTTATGTAGCCTCTCCCTTGGGGGGCCGTTTGTTTTCGCAGAATCTCGCCCCAAGGGGAAGGCTTTTCTCTACCGCGCGGCCATTTCCCTTAAAAAGGGGTTTTTCTCGAGTGTAAGTCTTTAATTTATCTGAAATTTCGCCCAGCCTTTTGATGACCGGCGATTATTCCACTTGAATCTGGCAGGCAGCCATGCTCCGCAGGGCGTTCGCATGGCTCTCCGGCGTCACACCGGCGCACGCAGATGCGAGCACGTGAATCTCTGCCTCCGGCAGGAACGCCTTGAGCCCCAGTGCATTGGAGATCACGCAGATATCCGTACACAGCCCGCAGAGCTCAATCTGGTCATATCCTTGTCTTGCAGCATACTCAAACAGTTCCCGGGAGCCGAAAGTTGGCTTTTCAAACTGGACCGCATCCGGCGGCAGGCAGGCCGCCACCTCCGGGCAGAGCGCCCAGCCCGACGTCCCCTGCAGGCAGTGCGGTACGGGCAGATTCCTCCCCTCCGCCGTGGACAGATAACCGTCTGTGTGGGTATCCATTGTGTAAAGGATATCCGCCTTTTCCGCCACGGCCTGCCGGATACAGTCACACACCGCCGGAACAATCCGCACCGCTTCGGGCGTTCCGAGCGCCCCGGTAACAAAATCCACCTGCATATCGACAACAATCAGACATTTTCCCATCATAATCCGCCTCCCTTTTAAAACTATTCTACCATAAAGTATCCCGCAGATCCATCCTGCCTGTTATTCAGTAGCACAGATCTTACCCGCCTTTAAAAAAATTTTGATTTACATATTGCCAAATGATATGAAGTGTGTATAATATCAGTTGAAGTCTGGGCAAAGGGAGACCGCTGTCCAGTCCCAATCTTAAACTAAAATATGGGAGGATGCCCTGATTGAATCGTTCAAGAGCGGGAGATCCGGAAGATCAACCCAGCCGGAGTTTCAGTTCCTTTTTTACTGCACCACGTAAAGTTTCCATCAGCTTTTTGGCTGTGATTCTAGTGGGTACTGTCCTACTCGCCCTGCCCGTCTCCTCCACGGGGGATGGGATTGGCTGGATCAATGCATTGTTTTTATCTACCAGCGCCACCTGCGTCACAGGCCTGACGCCCGTTGTCGTCGCGGAGGATTTAACCCTGTTTGGCCAGATTGTCATGCTGTTGCTGATCCAGATTGGCGGGATCGGATTTATCACCTTGATGGCGATGCTGCTCCTGAAATTTCGGAGCCGGCTCTCCCTCAAGGATAAAATCACTATGCGGGAGATGCTCAATTGGAGCAACATGGCCGACCTTAAAACCGTTCTGCTTCGCATCTTTAAATATGTTTTCTCCTTTGAGCTGATCGGCGCCGTACTCATGGCCCCTGTGTTCATCCACACGCGAGGTTTCTGGCAGGGGCTGTTTGATGCCATATTCATCTCCGTCTCCG
>USLQ01000087.1 GCA_900555545.1 uncultured Oscillospiraceae bacterium
TCTCCAGCCATATTCTGGAGGAGCTCTCTAAAATTGCGACGGATTACGGTATTATCCACAACGGCGTCCTGCTCCAGGAGCTGACACAGGAGGAGCTGCTCGCCCGGTGCAGCGAGCGGATCGAGCTGAAAACGGATGATCCGCGCCGCGCCTGCGTCGTCCTGGAGGAGATGGGGATCCGCGATTATAAAGTCATTGACGCCGGAACGATCCAGATCTTTGAGCGGCTGAACGATGGCGGCGAGATCACCATGAAGCTGGCCGAAAACGGTGTGAAAACCATGGGTATCACCGTGAAAAAAGAAGCGCTGGAGGATTACTACCTGAATCTGACGGGGGGTGCCATAAATGTTTAATCTGATTAAGATGGACGTCTACCGGCTGCTGCACGCCGTTTCCACCTGGGTGATGATGGGCATCATGGTCCTGATTGCGGTGGTCTGCGTCGGGGCGACGCACGCCGATCTGAACGCCATGGCGGAGGACCCCGTCTATACCGAACAGGCAACTTCCACGGCTGAGGATGAAGTGGTATACGGCATCGTAATGGATACGGATCCGGAGTGGATCCACGGGGACGTCCCGGCCAGTCAGATGCTCGGCCTGCTGCTCAACAGCGGCATTCTGATGATTTTCTGCGCGGTCTTCGTCTCCCTCTTTGTGGGGGCGGAACACCACAGCGGATACCTCAAAAACATTGCCGGCCAGCTCCCCTATCGCGGGCAGCTGGCGCTGTCAAAATTCATCGCCATCGCAGTCGAAGTGCTGCTGATGTTTGCAATTTACGCGGTGTTCTGTATTGCGTCCGGGTATATTTTCTTTGGGGAGCAATTCACACTCGGCTCCGTTTCCGGGCTGTTTAAGATGCTCGGGACACAGTACCTGCTTCATCTGGGATTCAGTGCCCTGATCATGTTCCTGTGCATGTTCACGGGGAGCACCGCTTTCGGTATGGGCGCAGGGATTCTGGGCTGCAGCGGGCTGACAAGCCTGTTATATAGCGGGATCAACTGGGTTGTCCAAAAAATCCACAGCGGTGTCAATTTTGACTTTGGCCGATATATGCTGGACACAAACGTCTACGCCATCAGCGGAGCTTCCGCATCAAGCGATGTACTCCGCGCGGTGCTTGTGGCCTGTATCTTCGCCGTGCTGGCAGTGGGATTCTCCGCACTGGTGATGCAAAGGCGCGATATCAAATAGGGGGATACAATGGTTGTCTGGGCGGTAATTGCGACAATTCTGGCGGGAGTGCTATTCGTGCTCCTGCTCCTCTACCGGCGACAGGTCCAATCGACCTGCCGCCAGTTGGCGTTCTTAAAAAAACATCAAACCAATCTGCGGTTGGCCGCGGGGTTCCCCTTCCCGGAACTGAACGAACTGAATGATGGGATCAATGAGATATTGGACCGCTCTCGGGAGATCGAGCGCGCAGTGAGCAGCAGCGACCGGCAACTGCGTGAGACAATCACCAGCCTGTCCCATGACATCCGCACGCCGCTCACCTCTCTGGACGGGTACTTCCAGCTATTGGCACAGAGCGAGTCCGAGGAGGAGCGCAGGCGGTATATCGCGATTATTCAGGGCCGTATCGCCAGCCTGAACGGGATGCTCGAGGAGCTGTTCACCTATGCGAAGCTGCAAAATGAGAACTACGAGCTGTCACTGGAACGGGTCGATCTGAGCAAATGCGTGACGGACGCCTTATTCTCCTTTTATGAGGAATTAAACCGGCGCGGCATCACCCCCAATATTGCCCTGTGTGAAGAACGGGTCTGGATTCAAGCCAATGGGGAGGCCGTCCGCCGCGTGCTGCAAAACATCCTGAAAAACGCCCTGGAACACGGACAAAACCAGCTCTTAATCCGTTTGGAACACCAGAAGGGCCGTACCGTTTTCACCTGCACCAACGACGTGGAAAATGCGGGGGAGATCGATATGGATCAGGTGTTCACGCGATTTTACAAGGCGGACTCCGCCCGTACACACACCTCCACCGGCCTCGGCCTCTCCATTGCAAAGGGGCTGACGGAACGGATGGGCGGGGCAATCACCGCAGCGCTTCAGGACGCACAGTTTATCATTACGCTCACTTTTCCCGAGAAATCCGAAAAATAACAGAGCCGATAACACGCACAATGGAAATGCGGTTATCGGCCCTGTTATTATATCTATGCTTTCAACTTGTTACATGAATTAGCATTTTATGTCTTAAATTATCGGCGATGGCAGGATAGAACTGTTACGGCAGCTTTTTTTGTACAGGGATCCAGACCTCATAGGCTGTGTTCTCGGGATTGGGATTAAAGTAAACTTCAATGTCCGGTCCCTCGGTAAACTCATAGCCCGAAGTTGGGAGCCATTCTGTCACAATACGCCGCTCCAATTCTTGAATGGATTTTCCTGTCCCCGCGCCGGGAAAAACAGCCCACATGCCAGCCGGGATTATATATGCCTCCAGAGAAGCATCAATAGCAGCAGTTGAGGAGACCGCTATATAATACCGCCATTCCTCCGCATCACTGCAAGCACTTACCCCTAAAACTCCCTGGGGGGCATTGTTCATGAGCGAAATAATTTTTTTAATCGTTCCGTCTAAAACTGCGTCTTGCCACATTTGCGGCACTTGTAAAAAGTTCTGCTCAATTTCCCGGCTCAAGGGATAGGACTTTCCAACGATGCGGAACGCCCCCTTGTTTTCAATCCGATAGTTCAATTCATCCACTCCTTTGACGGTAATTTTAAACGTAATCGGCGGAAATGATTTTACCTCCACGCCGTCATTTTTTACCGACGACGGACTGATCCCATGAACCGACTGAAACGCCCTGTTAAACGCGGTGGGTGAAGCATATCCGTATTTTGCCGCCACATCAATAATTTTGGCATTGCCGCCCTGCAGGTCAACAGCCGCTAACGACATCCTCCTTTTGCGGATATACTCGGATAAAGGCATACCGGCTATATAGGAAAACATCCTTTGAAAATGATAAGCAGAGCAACAGGCAATTTGTCCAAGCTTTTCATATTCAATCTCGCCTGTCAGATTTTCATCTATATAGCGAATTGCCGCGTTTAACCGCTCAACCCAATCCATGGTTCATCTCCCCTTTTACCACTTTATTTTATCATTTCGCAAAGGGCAAAGTCCTCTCTTTTCCCGCACGGAAAAGAGAGGAGCAAGATACGAACAATCAATCTATGTGGGCACAAAAATGTTCAATCGCACGCTGGGTAAATGCGGCGGTGCCTATTCCACCCGCATGGTCGATATTCTCCGTCATGCTGCCGCCGCCCGCATACATCATACCGAGGGAGCGCAGGATCTCCGGTGTACACGTATAAAAGTTTTCCGTAATAAACGCCTGCAACTGCCGTACAAGCTGTTGCGGCCGCTCGTCCGACGGTTCCCGGGTGCGGACCGCTCCAAACGCCTGAAAGATGTCCATCAGCGCTTCGTTCAGGTGCCGCTCCGTCTCCCGGCTCCTGTTTTTTGACTTCTGCTCAAATTCCCGATAGGCGGGCGTCGTCCCCCACATCGCCTTGGCTTGGGCTGCATAGTCATCAATTTTTCTTGTATCAAAGGCTGAAAAATCCAATGGTTTCACTCCAATCATTTGAATACCACGGGCCAGATCAATCAAATTTTCGATATGCTCCTTGCGAAGACGGAGCAGCTCAATCTGCTGTTCCAACGCCCGGCTCCTGTCAAAGGACGGGCTGTCCAGAATCGTCTTGATCTCTTTTAAAGGGAATTGCAGCTCACGAAACAGCAAAATGGATTGCAGGCGCTCCAGCGCTGTATCGTCATACAGCCGGTAGCCGGATTCCGTCGTCTGCGTCGGCCGCAGCAGTCCGATCGAATCATAGTAGTGCAGGGTGCGTACGCTCACCCCGGTCAGCTTGCTCACCTCTTTTACGGTATACATGATGCCTCCCTCCTCCCGTGTGATTGTAGTATAAGGCATAACGCCGCGTCAGAGTCAAGTGTTTTTGCCGATCCTGTTATTCAGCTGTTTCTCCTGATCTCAATTAAGCGGGAGACATCCTGACAGCTGCCGTCGTCATCTTCCAGATCTATCATCAGCCATCGTTGGCCGTTCCACTCCCGTGTTGCCTCATAAACGGAGCGGATCCGTTCCGAACAATGTGGAAGCAGTGCTTCAACAGCATCTTTTTGGCGTTTTCCTACCACGACCAGTACTGTGAAATAGGCCTCGTGCGGATAGATCGTGCAGAGCGATTTTCCGGATTTTTTAAACTTGATATTCCACCCCGGCGCCATGCTGCACGCGCTGTATTCGAGCTGTTCCTCGATACCATATTTTAGCTTTAACTCCGAACAGAAGCGGTCGAATACCGGATTGCGGACATAGGCGCCTATTTCCTCCAGCGTTGGGCGGTGTTGCTTGTCTTGTAAATCAATCATTTAAAACACTCCCTAAGAAAAGCAGCAGCAAACGCTGGACGCCTGCTGCTGGTTAAAGTAGATCATTCTTTTTCATCCGCGCCCGGCCGTTCCACATCCGGGAGATTCTCCTGCTGTTCGTCAGCAGGATCCTGCTGAACCCCTTCTTCCGGCGGCTCTGCTGTCTCCGGCGCAGATGCCGGGGTATCCGCCGGCGGGAGTACGTCCTGAGATGCATCCTCACTGTCGGAGGAATCACCGCTCTGCGGAGTTGCCGTCGGAACGTTGGGCACAATCTCCGGCGGCTCCGGGTCGATGGGCTCGTTCTTCATCAGCTTGTCGAACACCGCACCGCTGCACTTCTCATGCGTGATGAGGTATTCCGCCACGCGGGACATCTCCTCCATGTGGCTCTCCAGGATCTCGCGGCATCGACGGTAGGCGTCGAGAATAATCTTGTTGATCTCCTCGTCGATCTCGGACGCAACCTCCTCAGAGTAGTTGCGCATGTGGTTGTAATCCTTGCCGAGAAATACCTCGTCGTTATCCTTGCCAAATGCGATTGGGCCGAGCTTGTCGCTCATGCCGTACTTGGTGACCATCTTACGCGCGATATCCGTGGCGCGCTCGATATCGTTGGAGGCGCCGGTAGAGATATCGCCCATGGTCAGGGACTCCGCCACACGGCCGCCGAGCAGAACGACGATGCTGTCGAGCATGTCGGTCTTAGTGGTATAGCTCTTATCCTCCTTGGGCATGGACATGGTATAACCGCCGGCCATACCGCGCGGGACAATGGAGATCTCGTGTACCGGATCCTGGCTGGGCAGGCAATAGGTGGCAATCGCGTGGCCGGACTCGTGATACGCGGTGAGCTTCTTCTCCTTATCGCTCATCTTGTGCGAGCGCTTCTCCGTGCCGACGACAACTTTGATCGTGGCCTCTTCGATCTCCTTCATCGTGATCGACTTATATCCCCTGCGCGCGGCGAGCAGCGCTGCCTCGTTGAGCAGATTTTCCAGATCCGCGCCCGTAAAACCGGCCGTGGAGCGCGCGATCACGCCCAGATCCACATCGGGGGCCAGCGGTTTATTTTTAGCGTGGACTTTCAGGATAGCCTCGCGGCCGTTGATATCCGGATATCCAACCGTTACCTGACGGTCAAAACGCCCGGGGCGCAGCAGCGCCGGATCCAGAATATCCGGGCGGTTGGTTGC
>USLQ01000088.1 GCA_900555545.1 uncultured Oscillospiraceae bacterium
GGTCTGCAAGATCGGCGTTTGGGTGATTTTTTGTTTGAGAACGCCCCAGCAGATAATCAACAGTCACTTCATAAAACTTTGCCAACTCAATAAGGGCATAATGGCTGATGTCCTTGAAATTATCCCCCTCATAACTGCCCAACGCAGACTTGGAGAGGTGCGTCTGCTCCGCAAGCTGTTCCAGCGTCAGCCCACGCTCCACACGCAGGTCTTTCAATCGTTCTTGTATGGATAGTTCCATGCTATCACCTCCTTGTCTGTTCGATAAATGGAAAGTTACTGATATGTCCTAACAATCTCAAAACATAGGCTCTCCATCTTTTCTAACAATCGAACCGCACCCATCTTCCTGTTGATATACATATACGCCATTTTGAATATTTTTCGTGTATTCAACAATAAAGTCCTTAAATGATAACGCAATCAGCTCTCTTTCTGGAGAGTTATACCAGAAAGTAATAACTTGTCCATATGTTCCGTTTTTTGCTGGAGAAAAGTCCATACACAAAAAATGTCCATCAGCAGAACAGGCAAAAGGAACCCACTTTGAACAACCCCATATGTTTTTAACACCACCATCTGGGGTAGCTTCTATTTTCAAAAAATCAGCTTCATTGACCTTTAGTGCTTCCCAACAATAAGCAATTTTTTCCAGTGTGCATAGACTAAAAAAATCAAAAAGATAATCGGCACAATCATCTTGTCCGTTATAGGTTTGATAAAATACTTTGAAATCAGAAGGTAAAGTTAATCCCAATTTTTCCTCTAATGCGAATAACTCTTTTTCCGTTGCTCCATTAAACATATGAGGCTGGAAATCTGCCAACGATTCAATAGCTTTTGTAAAATTTTTAATGAAATCCATGATTTTTCTCCTGCAAATTATTATTTGCCACTTTGTACTTTATCATTTTACCACAATTCCGAGAGCGTGGAAATAGAGAGTTTTTCGGGCTAATTTCCTACCTTTCGGATATACGGGACGGGCGGTCATTTAGGTGTAGACTTAGAGTAGTTCATCGATGAGCTGCCCGTCAATATGCCGGTGTCGGTGGAAAATTCGGGTGTACCACCAGTTCACACAAGAGGGAATTATCTATCAACCCACTTTTCAAGAGTTCAATCATATCATTACTCAAACGCAGGTCTGCAAGATCGGCGTTTGGGTGATTTCTGTTTTTAGACCGCCCCAATATATAGTCAGTTGTTACCTCGTAAAACTTCGCCAGCTTGATAAGGGCATAGTGGCTGATGTCCTTGAGGTCGTCCGCTTCATAGCTGCCCAGCGCAGATTTGGAGAGTTTGGTTTCCTCCGCAAGCTGTTCCAGCGTCAGCCCACGCTCCACCCGCAGGTCTTTCAATCGTTCTTGTATGGATAGTTCCATGCACTCCCCCTCCTTGTCTGTTTATGTTACCTGTTATATCAAAGTTTGTTCAGATACCCGATTTCATCTAATTCTGCCTTAATCTCGTCCCATTCACTACGCTTGGGGTTTAATGCAACAATCATCTCTTTTGTCACCGGCACCCCGTCTGCAAGCTGGCGCACAACTTCCAAAGGCAGGTCGGCGGGATAAAACCACTTCCCGTATTCCACATAGGTCTGCGGATTACCATCAATCATAGAGAGTAAATCCTTGGAAGCGTCCTCACCAGCCATAGGATTACAGTGCCAAACAACGCCATCTTCCGTCCAGACGCAAAAAGTGCTTTTCATCTTTTTGACTTCTCTGCTATTCATGAGCTTTTGCAAAGCGGAAGGCATCCCATTTGTCAAATCCTCTATCCGAGGGAGTTTTTCTTCCCAATCGTAAAGTTCAGAATCTACACCATTGATAACACAGCCTTCAGATGTGAACATGATAATCATGCTTTGCTCACTGCCATCGGTAGCCCAAAATGCTTCTTTTCCCCTTCTCCATATGGGATTGTATGTATAGTGACGGATGAAACTCCATTCCTTCTCTAACATGATGATGTCCAAAGCTGCAAGCCCTTTGCAGAAAGCCCTTAGGCGATTTACATCAGGTAATCCAGACAAATTTTTCGTTGAAATCATATCGCCACTCCTTTCAAACTTTAATTGCCATCCAAGTACTTTCATTTTACCACAATTCCGAGAGCGTGGAAATAGAGAGTTTTCCGGGCTGATTTCCGACCTTATGGATATACGGGGCGGGCGGTCATTTAGGTGTAGACTTAGATTAGCATGGAAATAATTAAGGTCCCTGTAAGGGTTCTTCAGCAGGATCAAGATTCTGCAAACGCCGCTGCTCTGTCGATTCTCCGCACGTTTTTCTTTGAACCGCTTGAACATCTATTCACGAATATTCGTAACCGTGTATTTATGAGACCGGCATAAGCGGGTCCCATAATCAGGAGCCACATAAATGCTCTGTTCCCACACAAGCAATGCTATTCTGAATCAAAGAAAGGCATTAACATTTTTGCGCCTATCCTTATCTGATCTTAATGCCAATTTTATCTTTCTTATACGTTCATAGCATTTCTCATGATAAAATTTAGAAAATATATCGTATGCTCAATATAGATGTCTTAGGAGAAATCTCTTATGGAGCTCTTAGAAACGCAGCATCTTCCTCATACCGCCGCTCCCGGGAGACTCAAAATCTTCTTCGGATACGCCGCGGGAGTCGGAAAAACATACGCCATGTTGGAAGCGGCCCATCAGGCCAAGCAAGAGGGCGTTGACGTTGTCGTTGGATATGTCGAGCCCCACGCCCGGCCGGATACCCTGGCCCTGCTGGAGGGGCTGGAGACGCTTCCTCCGGCAGAGATCGAGTACCATGGGCTTCGGCTGCGGGAGTTCGATCTGGATCTGGCGCTGCAAAGAAAACCCCATCTGATTTTGGTGGATGAGCTGGCCCATACGAACGCGCCGGGCAGCCGCCACACAAAACGGTATCAGGATGTGGAGGAACTGCTGCAAGCCGGCATCCATGTCTATACGACCGTCAATGTGCAGCATTTGGAGTCTCTGCACGACCTGGTATCCTCCATCACCGGGATCGAGGTCAGCGAGCGGATCCCGGACCGCGTTTTTGACCGGGCGGAGCAGGTGGAGCTGGTGGACATCGAGCCGGACGAGCTGATGAAGCGCCTGCAAACAGGGAAGGTCTATCGGGAGCGCCAGGCCAGGCAGGCCCTTTCCCATTTTTTCTCTGTGGACAACCTGAGGGCGTTACGGGAGATCGCCATGCGCCGGACGGCGGACCAGCTGAACCACGCGGCGGTGCGGGAGGGAAACGAAAAAAGCGCCCGGGCGGGGGAGCATATTTTGATCTGCCTCTCCTCCGCGCCCTCCAACGCCAGAGTGATCCGGACCGCCGCGCGGATGGCGGAGGCCTTCCACAGCGGATTTACCGCGCTCTTTGTGCAGACGCCGGAGACGCGCGAGCTGTCCGGCGAAAATCTGACGCGGCTCCGCGGCAACCTGCGCCTCGCGGAACAGCTGGGGGCACAGATCGCCACTGTATATGGCTCGGACCCGGCTGTGCAGATCGCGGAGTACGCCCGGGTCAGCGGCGTCACCAAGATCGTCATGGGCCGGATCAACCACAAGCAGGCTTTTCCGTTTGGAAAGAAAAGTCTGGCAGACCGCCTGATCGAATTGACCAATCTGGATGTGTACATCATCCCGGACCACCAGCCCCGGTATAAAAAGCCGCACGGAACACCGCATCCGCCCAAATTCCGCTTCACCTGGAAGGATACTGGTGTGATGTTGGGCACGCTGCTGCTCTCCACCGGAGTGGGCTTTCTGTTCCACAGCGCCGGCCTCAGCGAGTCGAACATCATCCCTGTTTATCTCCTCGGCGTACTGCTCACGGCGGTCTGGACCAGGGGGTATCTCTATGGGGCGGCGGCCTCCTTTCTGAGCGTAGCCGCCTTCAATTTCTTTTTCACAGAGCCGCGATTTTCCTTTCGGGCCGATGGACCCAGCTATCCGGTCACCTTTTTGATCATGCTGTTCTCCAGTATCCTGGCGAATTCCCTGGCAACCCGTGTGCAGGAGCAGGCGCGCCTGGCGGCGGAGAAAAGCTATTATACCGAGCTGCTTTTGGAAAGCAGTCAAAAGCTGCAAAACGCGCGGACAGAGTGGGACTGTCTGCGGCTGACTGCGGAGCAGCTCCACCGTCTGTTTGACCGTCCGGTCCTCTATGCGCTGAGCCGAACCGGCGCGGAGCTGTCCTTTCGGGTGGAGCCGTCCGAGGCCGCTCCGGTCCTCTCTGAGCTCGGCCCGGACGAGATGGGGGTCGCTCAGTGGGTACAGCGGAATAACAGGCACGCAGGGGCGGCCACCCATACGCTCCCAAACTCCAAATGGATGTTCCTTTCCGTCAGAGGAACGCAGGGAGGAATGGGGATCGTCGGAATTCCAATGGCCGGTTTTCCCGCTCCGGATGCCTTTGAGAAAAACCTGATGATCGCCATACTGAGCCAGTGCGGCCTCAGTCAGGAGCGCATCCGGTTGCAGGAGGAACAAAATCACGCCGCTCCGCTGTTATAAGCGGAGCGGCGTTTATTTTTTCTTAATGCGGTTTTCAGTTCCTTAATCCCCATTTATTGCGGAGCACAGTATGCTATGGATGCAAAACAGATCTGTGTCCTATGAATGAAACAAAAGGAGATCGATGGTATGTCAGAGTATTGGCTTCTGCGTTTGATCATGGCGGGAGGGGTGATCGGCCTTGCCGCCGCGCTGAACCTCATGGGGAAATCGGTGCAGGCCGCTTTCCGTCACACGTATGTCAGAAAGGGGATTCAGGTATGATGGATCTTACCATGATCGGGACGCTGGGCGTCAGCTTTGGAATGGTATGGCTTCTGGTCCGCTGGTGTCAAAAGCAGCTGGACGATCCGGAAGCCTGAGCGTCGCGGAAAGGAGGCGGCCGCCGTGTTATTATTGGGGCTCATTATTTTACTGCTGTTCGGATATTTGGTCTATGCACTGGCACATCCGGAGCGTTTTTGAGACTGTGGATGTCATTTAGGAGGAGTTTCTTATGTTACAGCTGGTCCTGACATTGGTCATTTATTTGATCCTTGTCATTCCGGTGGGACGGTACCTTTATCACATCGCCGCCGGAAAACACACCTTCGCCGACCCGGTGTTTGACCGGATCGACGGCCTGATCTACAAAGCCGGCGGCGTTGACCCGCACAGGGGTATGAACTGGAGGCAGTACGCGCTGGCCCTGCTCGGCGCCAACGCCGTGATGATCGCCATTGGCTATCTGATCCTGCGGATCCAGAGCATTGGGATCTTCAACCCCAATCATATCGGAGGCATGGAGCCGTCGCTGGCCTTCAACACCATCATCAGCTTCATGACCAATACGAACTTACAGCACTACTCCGGTGAGTCCGGCCTGAGCTACTTGAGCCAGATGCTGGTCATCACCTTTATGATGTTTGTCTCCGCCGCCAGCGGCTACGCCGCCTGCGT
>USLQ01000089.1 GCA_900555545.1 uncultured Oscillospiraceae bacterium
TGGTGTGTTCAAAGATATTCTCACGGATGCGCACCTTTCCGCGCACGGTCAGGAGCAGCCCGCGCGTGATAATCCGATCCATTGTATTGTGCTCAAAGGTGAGATCCGGGCTCGCGTCAATATCCTCAATCACGTCGCCGGCAGCGCCCGTGATCTCCCCCTCCAGCGTAAGGCGGATCTTGTATTCATCGAGCAATTCACTCTCCCGGATGATGGCCTCCCCGCGGCAGAGCAGCGTCTCCGGGTTGACAAATGTGATCCGATCGCCTGGACGCAGCGGGTTAAATCCGTGCGACTGCGGATGCATAAACCGGACGGTGATGGACTCTCCGGACCGCTCCTCAATTTTAAAGTGGATCCCATGTGCATTCAGGCAGTCGTCGCCCGCCCCCTCAAAAAAGCTGTCCCGCACGGTGACCTGGCCGCGGCACATGCAGATCTGAATAAAATCCGCCACAGACGCCATCAGGCGCGAACCTTCCGGGCGCGGGGCAAACCGCAGGCCGGAGAGCATGAGCGTATCGCTGTTCTGTGCGACAAGCGCGAGCCCATAGTTGAAATTCTGTTCAACGCCCTCAAGGGTGATATTTTGACAGCGGTCGATAAAGATGCCGTTATATTTGCGGCGGACATCAAACAGCTCATACCGCTCCCCGATTTTAAAACGGAGCGCATCCGGCATATACACGCGGAACTGATGATCGCCCCGTTCCACAATGCGCAGCGCGCTGAAAAACGGGTGACCCGTACGCTTGAGGATCCCGGGATCATGGCAATCAATATGGCCGATCCAACCCGCGATCCGGTGCGTAAGGAACGGCGTACAATAATCCGCCCCGGTAAAATAGAAGTTTCCACCATACTTGACATAGCTGCTCTCCGGATCCAGCTGGAAATCCACCCAGAACGGCCCTTTTTTTACCACCGTAAACTCATGCATATCCGGGCGTTCAGCGGTAAAGCGGAATCCCCGCATTGTAACATCATGGCAGTTGATCAATGCCAGGTTGGTCGCCCTGCCATGCAGAACGAACACGGCTCCGTTCCCCTCCAGCGCGGCATCCGAGACTCCCTCCAGCAGGAATCCGGCCCGGTTCTCGTGCGGCGTCTCACCGGGAAGCCACTCGTTATCCCCCACCGTATTTGTCACGTACATTTTCCGCAGCGGCAGATTTTCTGCCTGGATGGGGTAGGTTCCCGGTTCAAAAATCACCGTGCAGGGCGATTGGGCGGCCTTTAAATGCTCCGCCAGCTCTACCAGTGGGCGCGCCGCATCCTGCCCGGGGATAATACCGAATTCTCTCGCGTTGATAATCATACTTCCACCTCAATCTGCCAGGCGCTCTCCGGCTGTGTATGCCAGCGAATCGCGCCGCTGATAATTGGAACCGCTTCCGCCTGATCGGATACGCCCTCCGGTGTCAGGCGGCGGATCACCGCTTTCTTCCCGTGCAGATACCAGGTCTGCTCCCCGCCGGATTCCGAATAGGCCAGGGAGGAGTTGGGGCGGATAACTTCCGGCAGGCACAGGTTGTTCCCCTGCTTGAGCCCCCGGCCGTTCTGCTCAATCCGATGGCCGTCCACGCAGGAGACGACCCCACCGCTGTAGCAGAGACGCCGGGAGCGCCCCATCCCATATATTTTCAACCGGTCGAACTGATTCAGATAGTAGTGCGGCACCGTATAGGTGATAAACCTCTTGAGAAATTCCTGCACCCAGGCCGGGTCCCTATGCTTTAGGAGAATATCCTCACCGTGAAGATTGCCGTAGATCAGCCACTCGAGCTGCTTATACGGTGTGAGTGCCTTACACTGCTCCCCGAATCCGACGACCGAGGCGGGATATTTCAGGATTTCCCCTGGGCTGAGTACCGGATTCCAGAACGCTGGGATCAGACCGATTACATCGCTTTTGCCCCAGTGGAGGCGCAGTCCGGAATTCTGTTCCCGATAGATAAACTCGCTGGTCACCTCGACGCCGCGGCTATTAAAATACCCAATCATTTTTCGCCGCGCCGCTTTTTCCCGTGAGATGGAGGTATGCTTTCCCTTATGGACGAAGAATGCGTCAATATGGATCGTACCCGCCTCCTCAATGGGGAGCAGCGCCAGTAAACGGGCCACCCGCTTCTGCAAATAACCACTCTCCCACTCCTGTGCCAGCCGGACCTGATAGGCCTTGCGCCCACCCCACACGCCGGTGACCTTGGGCTTGCCGTTCCGGCCGCAGACGATCAGGCCGTTTGCCATGTATTCCGGCCAGAGCGCGCTCTCCTGATAGGCGTCGGAAATATTGATATGATAACTGATGACCGTATTGTACTTTTTGGATTCCTCCACCAGGCGCAGCAGGCTATCTAAAGCAGTTGCGTCCTGCGGACTCTTTAGCTGGGGATTCACCTCAAAAAACTCCGGGTAACGGTCGTCGTGGCCGTTATACTGCCAGCCGACCAGATAGAGCACCTTGGTATAGCCCGGGGTGATCCGGTCGATTTTTTGAACGACCTCAAGCGCTTCATCAAAGGTACACAGCACCTTGCAGCCGATTTCAGGATCGGGATGCGCCATGCTGAGCTTGAGTAGCAGCGTTCGCGTGTAGTCATACTTTTGAAACATGGTTAGAATTCCTTCCCGTAGCACAGCTTCCCGAGGCCAAACCAGCGGTAGATCCCCTGCTGGGTAAAACTGCCGTCCTCATAGATGTAGATGAGCTTGCCGCCCTTCTGCGGGACAAGGTAGATATTGTGGTCGCAAGAGTAGCCATACGCCAGACGGATGCCCTGGTAATCGACGGTGTAGTTATTCATGTGGTCGTGACCCACAAAACAGCCCTTGGTACTTCCGAGCGCCTGCATGGTCTCAAACATCTCGTCATCGTGGTTGCTGCAATAGACCTGTTCGAACTTTACACCATCCAGCGTTCCGCCGTTCTTTTTCGCCTCTTCATAGCCCGTCACATACTCGCGCATGGGAATGTGGAAGAATGCCAGCGACGGGACCACCTGATTTTCATCCCCGTTGACCTCTTTTGCAATGGATCTGACGGTGTCCGCATACCACTGGATCTGATTTTCATGGAAGCAGTCGTACCCGTCATCCTTGCCGAGCTCGGGATCGTAATAGTACATGTTGCTGTCCATCATGATGAGGGACAGGATCACCTTGCCGGAGTCGTCGGTAATGTTGTAATAATAGTTTCCTTCGCCGTCCACATCCGCCGGCCCGCGCTCAAAGAAGCAATACTCAAGCGATTCCAAATATTCGGAGAGCTGGGTTTTGGTGTGCGTACGGCGATCCTCCGCATCGTGGTTGCCGTAGACAAAGCCCCACGGGATTTGGAACGACTCCATAAAGCTGCCGAAAGTCTGGAACGCCTGCATATTTTCATCCTCACTGGTGATATCCCCGGTGACGATGATGACGTCCGGATCCGATGCCTCAATCATCTTTGTAATCGTGTGAAACGCCTTCTGATCCTTTTTCTCGTCATTTAGAATGTGGACATCCGTGATCTGGAGCACCTTGCTCACAGCGCCGTTTCCACCGGGCTTATGCGTAAACACACCGCCAAACAGCAATCCACTCACAAGCGCCAGAATTAAAACGACGCACAGCACTACAATCCCCACGATTTTGAGCCCCTTTTTTGCAGACTTTTTCATGATCTCATTCTCCCTCTTTCAGTTGAATATGGTCACCGATCCGGCAATCCGGCGCCAGATGTGCAGGCCGGAGCAATATCTCCCGGTCGCTCTCCACACGGATGACCCTGCCGTTTTCCCATGCAAAGCTGATCTGCGCCCCGCGCAGGTGTACGCCGGTCATCTCGCCCTCCGCCCACTGAGGCGGGAGCGCCGGCAGTAGCTCCACCACGCCGTCCTCCCAACCGATCAGGCACTCATTGACACCGGCAATGTAGCCGAAGTTCCCGTCGATCTGGAAAATAAACGGGAAATGGACGTTAAACAGGTTCTGAAACAGCGCCTTTTCAAAGAGAAGGCGGATATTCTTTTGGGCGGACTCGCCGTACTGGAAGCGGCCGGCCGATCTGTCCCCTGCTGTGATCCTGGCGGCAATCGAAGAGCCTGCGCATTTGCTCGGTGAGCTCCGGTGTACCGTAAAAACTGGCGACGCGCCCCGGATAGAGCCCATAGAGCGGTGAAAAGTGGCGGTGCCCCTTCTCCGATGCGGAGAGATTGCCGTTCCACTCGCTGATGCCATCCGGCCCGTACTCAAACGGCTCCAGGTGGTCGATCACATGGCGGATCCGCTCACCGAGCGCCTCCCCCTGCCCGATCTCCAACGCATTGGCAAGCGCCTGACGCATCAGGCCGTTTTCAAACGCGCTGTGCCGCCCCAGGCTGCACTTTGCGCCGTCCGATGCAAAGACAGCCTCCGGTGAGGCGGAGGGACAACTGACATAATGGCCGCGGTATTCCACTACGTAATCCAGAATAAATTCGGCCGCGCCGCGCACCATTTCAGCGATGGTATCGCGATATTCCTCCAGGCCGCCGTTCAGATAGTGTTCATAGATCTCATTGGCCAGCCAGACGCCGCACATGGGCGCGTACATATAATTGGCCGTCCCCTTGACGGGGGGCGTTTTGCGCCAGATATCCACATTGTGGTTGCAGGCGAATCCACCGCAGCCGTAGTTGACGCGCGCCGTTTTTTGTCCGCGTTTGGACACCTCCTGCACCATACGGATATACGGCTCCAAGCACTGCTGGAGGCCGCAGACACTCGCACCCCAATAGTTCATCTGCGTGTTGATGTTGACCGTGTAGTTGCTGCTCCACGCAGGGCGGATATCGCGGTTCCACTGCCCCTGCAAATTCAGCGGCTGTCCCCCCTCACGGCTGCCGGATATCATCAGGTACTTGCCATAGTGATAGAGCAGTTCACTGACCGCGTTAAAGTCCGCAGGATTTTTCAGCATCCTATCCGTCGTATTATTAGACTGCGTGTGGAGGGAAAAATCCTGCGCACAGTACAGGGCATGATAATCATCCATATGTGCAGCTTTCAGCGCGGCGAAATCCGTCCCGGCATTTGTGACAAGCTCTTTCGCTTTACGCGCTGTGCTTTCACAGTCCGTGTCAGGCATTTTGTCATATCCGTAAAACCCCGTGGCCGTGGCGGCAATCAGCGTCAGATAGGTGGCGTTTTTCACGACGATACGGCGCCCCTTTGCAGTCACCTGCCCATCTGTGAACGGACGGACATAGAGTGCAAAGGCCATCCCCTTGCCATTGCGTTCATAGACGATGGGGTGGAACTCCCCCCGCAAATAATTGGGAACCACATGATCTGGGGCATTGCCGGACAGGATCAGGCCGTCGCCGCCGGCAGAGACGTTGCTGTGCAACTGAGATTTGGCGCCAAGTACCGCACTGAATCCCTCCCCTGTAACGCGATAGACAAGCACGCGTGCCGGATTGGATACAAAGCACTCCCGCTCGAGCGA
>USLQ01000090.1 GCA_900555545.1 uncultured Oscillospiraceae bacterium
TGACGACCCTGCGTGCCGATCGGCCGGATGCCCCGCTGCTGTGCGGGACGCTCTTGCCGGAGGACCGGGTGACGGGGCGTGCGGTTCATTCCTGCCGTGAGGGGCAAATTCGGCTGTTTTGAAAAATGATGGCTGTATTCGAGCATGGATTCCAGATTCGTGCAATGAGGATGTTGTTCCCGAGGAGAAGGGGAGTATGAGTTCTTAAAAATTGAATGGAGGAGGGCAATGGATCCCGTCCGCCACAGGGCATCATACCGAAGATGAGAAAATTTTGCTTGAATTTTTCGGGATAATGTGCGATAATAAAATCATTAAAACGCGTATAATGGTTCAGCGTGAAATCAATGGGATTTCACGCTTATTTTTTTGCGCGTGAAAGGAGAATATAATGGATTTTTACATGAAGTTGCCACGCAATAAAAAGGAATTTGCCTTGTTTATGGGGATTATCTCTGTGATCTCGGTGAATATTATTGCGCCATTGATTACCTGTTTTGAGGCGGGTTTTCACCTGTATGTCTATCGGGACGCTTTAACGGTCTTGCCCTATATATGGCTGAGCGTTATAGCGATTGTACTACTAACTTATATTCCAGCGGAAAAAATGACCTCAAAAATCGTAGATAAAGGGGATAGCTTTCGTTCGCATATCATTGTCAATATCCTGTGCACGGTTTTACTGATGTCTATTTTATTGACCGTAATTGGAACGTGGATTGGGACACGATCCGTCACCTGGGAGCCTATTCGGATGTTTTTCTATAAATGGCCGCGCAACTTTTCAATTTCATTATTCGTTGAGATGTGTATTGCACAGCCAATTGCAAGATTTGTGATATATCGGCTGCATTTGTGGATGGATGCGAAAAATAATGGCTAAAATCTTGTGAAGTATTATGCCGGCTGTGCTTTTGAGCATGGCCGTTTTATATTTCTGTTTTGGTAATATCACTTTGGAAATATACATTCTTTGCTATTCAGATGAACGTGCCCAAGAAGAAAAATAAATATTAAAAAATAAAATTCTAAACCAAGTTGTTTTGCACGGAATATATTATCATATATTGACTTTTTTGCTCAAGGTGCTATAATGGTGAATGTCGAAACGATTCGGATAAAGGCACGCCATTATTTTGGAGAAAGAAGCATCTCTTGCAAAAAATTCGAAACGTTTCTGTTTCGTGCCTATCGATCGGGAAAAATGATAAAGGATCAGGAGCGTGAAGGGAATGGGTGACCGTTCAAAAAAGATCGCACAGGGTGTCAATAATCTCAGAACTTATTGGAAGCGTCCACCGGAGGGGCGCTATATGGCGTTTAAAGAACTGGCAGCTTTGGCGGCTGGAGGTTTTGGCGTCAAGTGTATCTGTTATGCCGTGCAGCTGATGCTGCTGAGCGTTGGCAATACGCTCATCGGCAACACGATCGGGATCCCGCCGCGGGAACTGTACATTATCTATATCCTCAGCGTTATTTCGAGTTTTCCGCTGACAGGCATCCGCGCGCGGATGGTGGATAACTCTCGTAATAAAAAGGGACGTTTTCGCCCGTACATATTTACCATGGCCATCCCTACTGTGATCCTGGCCATGGGATTTACCTGGATGCCCTATGAGCAGATGGATATGCTCGGCAAATGTGTGACGGTTCTGCTCTTTAACATCGGGTTCCAGTTCTTTTATATGTTCATGTTCGATTCCTATACGAACATTATCAATGTCCTCTCGCCCAACACCTATGAGCGTTCCGACGCCTATTCCGTCACCGGGATCGTCGATTCCCTTGCGCCGACGGTGATCGGTTTTGTCATGCCGCTGCTCGCCAAATGGATCACCGGACAGAATACCATCTATGATATGAGCATCTACCGTGCGGTCTTTCCGCCGATTTTGCTGATCGGGCTGCTGTTTACCATTTTTATCTATACCAGCACACAGGAGAAGATCGTCCAGGCCAAGACGCACGTGATCCAGGTCAAATTTATGGATGCCCTGCGTGCGGTGGCCAAAAACAAATACTTCTGGATCATCTCCCTTGCGGGATGGATCGGCTTTCTGGAATCCTCCTTTTCCACCATCCTCGCCTGGCTGTATAATTATCAGAACGCCTGTAGTGCACTGGAATACTCCATTATCAACGCCATCTATGGCAATTCCGCGCTCTGGTCCATGCTGCTCTCTCCCTATTTGGTACGCAAGGTAGGCAAACGGAAGCTGATGATCTACACCAATGTGATGAGCATCTTTTTCATCCTGATGATGTATCCGGTGGTGATGGATGTCTCCGGGCGGGCGTTGATCTGGCTGTTGATGGGCTGTATGTTTATCAATGGGATCGGTACCTCTATGGGTAACCTGCTCACCTACAGCCTGAATAGCGATATCCGCGACTATCAGCAGTACATCACCGGTGAGCGGATCGACGGCATGTTCTTTGCTGTCGGGCTGATCGGCAGCGTGGTTGGGATGGTGACCAGCATGGTCCTCCCTGCGATCTATGACTACGCCGGCCTGAATGCGGAGACAGCCGTAGCTCTGGGGTACGACGCGAGCAACGTCTATTATGTGCTGTACAATGAGGCTTATTTTGAGCGTATCTGCGGGATCCTCATCATAGCCTCCGCGGTTGGCGCGACTCTCAATGCGATTCCCTATTTCTTCTACGATCTGACTGAACTCAAACAGAAGGCAATGGTCACCGTTTTAAAAATCCGTGCGCTGTTTGAGGATTACGGCAACAGCGCCCTTTCCGATGAAAAGCTGGTCGAGGCGATCGACCTGATCGATGAGGCGGAGGCGTACGTCAACAGAGAGCCGGTAAAACCGACAAAGGACGGGATTCGCGCCGCAAAAAAATCAAAGGATAAAACGGCTGTAAAGGCGGCCAAAAGGGAATATGAGGCGCAAAAAGAATATAATGAAAAGATCGCCATTGCCCAATATGTGGCGCGCGAGGTGCACAAATTTGAGCGGCCGGAGGTTCAGGCGCAGGTGCGCCGTGCCCAGCAGATCTGTGCGGCTGGGTTACAGGGCCTTGCCACCCTGCACACGATCAGCCTGAGAGAGGCAAAGGCCATGCCTAAATCCAATCCGGAGGAGAAGGAGCTGCGCCGTCAGGCGATCGATACGGCCCGTCAGGAGCGTTTCTCCAAAAAGATGATGGCCAAATACTATCCCAATGGGATTGAGATGTTTGACCGTACCGTGTTTGATAGGATCTTTGCCCGTGAGGATGAGATCGAACTGGAACGCCATGAAAAGATCAACCAGCTGGCGCAGGCACGCAAGAATAAGGATCGCGCCACCGCTAAGAGCCTCCAGGCAGAGCTGCATCAGCTCCAGGGGGAAAAGCAGCGGCTTGCCCGGCGGGAGAAGGAGCTTGGGGACCAGTACGCCAAATTTACCCGCGCCGCAAAGCCATGGCTGGACGCAAAAAAGCTGCTCGCCCAGCAGGAGAACTACGCGCACTATGACGAGATCCGCGCCCGCTATGAGGAATCCAAGGCCAGAGCGGAGGCAGAACGTGCCGCGCGCCTTGCCGAGGAGGAGCGGTTGAAAGCGGCGCGCGAGGCTCGTTCCGTCCGCAGCAGGCGAGAGCGCAGGGAGACGAAATAATGGAAGAAAAACGCTATTTGATTGAATCCGATCATACCATACGCTCCTGGGATGAGGGCCTCCCGCTCGGGAACGGGGATATCGGGGCCATGATCTGGTCGGATTCCGACCGGCTTCGGTTCAGCCTGGATAAGGGCGATATCTGGGATTGCTCTTACCGCCCGCAGGATCAACGGGACTTCACCTATCAAAAATTGACGGAATGGGCAAAAAAGGGAAAGATCTCCCGCATTCGCCGTGTCTATGACAAAAACGGATATATGCGCCCAACCCCCACCAAACTGCCAGTGGGGAAGATCGTCCTCAACCTGGGTGTGCAGGCGAACGTGGTGTCCCGTCTTGATCTCACCACGGCTGAAGCGGAGCTTCACGCCGGTGGTGTAAAGGTTAATACCTTTATTTCTGCCAAAGAGCGTGTGGGGTACATTCGCGTCAACACGCCCTCCGTTCAAGTTCAGTTGGAAAATCCGGCATTCGGCTCGCGGGGAAAATCCCCGCTCTGTCATCTTTTTTCCCGCAAACCGCGGATCTCTGCCTCCCTGCAGCGTTTGCATTATCCGGTGCCGGAGAAAAGGAGGCGGATGGTGAACGGCGTGTTTGGGCAGGCGGAGCAGCTCTGCTTTGTCCAGCAGGTCAACGATCATTTTTCCTATGCGACAATGGTGGAGATCCTGCGCAGTGCGGCGGATACGCTGATCGTTTATACCGTTGTCTCTTCCCATAATGGCTCGAACTTTCTCGAATACGGGGCGCGTTTGCTCGCGGATGCCTTGGATAGGGGCTATGCGGCATCGCTTGCGGATCACATCAAATGGTGGGCCGGTTACTGGGCGAAAAGTGCCATCTCCATTCCGGACACAGTGCTCGAGCGGAGCTGGTATATCGGCAACTACCTGCTTGCCGCATGTAGCCGCCGGGGATTTTATCCCATGCCGCTCCAGGGATTGTGGACGGCCGATGACGGCGAACTTCCGCCGTGGAAGGGCGATTATCATCACGACCTGAATACACAGCTGTGCTATCAGTCCTACGGGAAGGCAAACCACCTGGAGGAGGGCGCCTGTTTTATCGACTATTTGATCAAGCTGACCCCACAGGCGGAGCGGTTTGCACGCACCTATTATGGTACGGACGGCCTGTGCCTGCCGGCGGTGATGGATATCCGCGGTGAGGCGCTCGGCGGATGGCCGATGTACTCGCTCTCCCCGACCAATCAGCTTTGGCTGTGCGATATGATCTTCCGCCACTATGCATATACGCAGGATCTCGCTTTTCTGCGCGATCAGGCATATCCCTACGCCGCGGCGAGCATGCGGAACATTATCGCACTGCTTGAGGAACGCGGAGGGAAATACTACCTCCCCTGGTCCTCCTCGTCGGAGATTCACGACGATACGCGGCGGGCGTTCCTCCGGCCGAATTCCAACTATGACCTCAGCCTGATGCGTGCAGCGCTGATCCATCTGATCCGTTATGCTGCACCGGCCGGCAGGCCGCAGGATGCGGAGAAGTATCAAAGGATTCTGGACCGGATGGACCCGCTCGTGGTCGCGCCGGATCACGTCCTGATGCTTGATCCGAAAGAGCGGCTGATGGAGTCCCACCGCCATCATTCCCACGCCATGGCGATCTTCCCACTGCGCCTGCTTGATTATGACCAGCCCGGTGAACGCCGGATTATTGATGCGACCATTGCCGATTTGGAAAAATTGGGTACACAGAACTGGTGCGGCTATTCCTTTGCGTGGATGGCGCAGTTCTACTGCGTCCAGCGCAACGGGGAGAAAGCGGCCCGAATCCTGAACCAATTCTGG
>USLQ01000091.1 GCA_900555545.1 uncultured Oscillospiraceae bacterium
TCCCCGGATGCAGGTCACGCTGCGGATCGGTAATCCGATAAAACTGCATCACGCCGTGTTGCTCCCGGGAGCAGCGCGGTACGTAAACCTGCTTTCCCGCTTCCAGTGCCGATCGGATCAGCGGACCGGTATCCAACTCATCCCCGTAGGAGACGTATATTAAGATTTTATCAGATTTTTGGTAGAAATCAAGCTCTGAAAGACGTTTTGCGGCAAGAACAGCCGAATGAGAACGAATTTCCGCCGGAATTTCGCGCCGGATACGCCGAAACTGCGACCGCGCCAGCCGCTTTCCCTGCACCGTATTCATTTTATGTACTGCATGGAGGCCAGTACTTGAGCTGATTTTTCCGCTCCGACAAAGCAGGCGGCAATCTTTGCGCCAAATTCCAGCGCCACACCGGCACCTTTTGCCGTGATGACCGTGCCGTCCTGGCAGACAGGAGACGTACTTAACCGTGCGCCCAGCAGCTTATCCTCAAACCCGGGGAAACAGATGGCCTCCTTCCCTTTCAAAAGGCCTATCTCCCCCAACACACTGGGTGCCGCACAGATCGCCGCGACGATCTTACCCTGATTAAATGCATTTTCGACTGCTGAAATGACAGCCGGACTTTCACGCAGATTTAGGGTTCCGGGCATTCCGCCCGGCAGGATAACACACTGCGCATCCGAGAAATCGGACTCTGCGATTTCCATATCGCACGTCACGGGAATGCCATGAGAGCCGGTCACGATTTTTCCCGTGACGCCAACCGTCCGCACTTCCAGTTGACAGCGGCGCAGCACATCGATTGGTGCAATGGCTTCCACTTCTTCAAATCCATCCGCTAAAAAAATGTAAATCATCTTAAACACTCCTTATCCAAGCGTTAATCCAATGTAGGGTGATCCTATCTCCGCCTGACGGGACGGCAATCCGCGGCGTAAAGGCAAAAACATCCCTCGCGGAACTTGCTCCCCCGCCCCCTTTACATACGGGCGGAAGGCCTCGTACCGCTCAGCCGGAACAGCACATATCAGCGCGCGGCGTAATTCTTCAACACGCCCGGGCAACGCCATCAGCTCATCAATACGGCAGAGTCCATCTATCACATGATAGAGTGCGTACCCGCAGCCCGTCTGAAAAATACGCCCATCTGTAAAGCGGTGTTCCGCCAGAACGTAGCGGAGCTGTTCCCCTTTCCATAACAATCCACCGCACTGTGTGAGCACCTCATCACGCGTGCGCTCCAGCGATAAAGCATCCAGCTGATTCCCTGAAAGATCGGGCAGGCGCTTTTGGTCAGTGCCTGTCCAGGAATCAACTGACACACACAGCCCGTTTATGAATCCAAACTTACTGTAATAGGCCCAGAGCTTTTTTTCCGCCGGAACAAGCGCAATGTAGTCCCATCCACGCTCCGCACACAAGCGCCCTGCGTAACGAATCAGCCGCCCCATATAACCACGGCCGCGATATTCCGGAAGCGTAGCTGCGGCATATAAATAGGCAGCTGGATATTCATGCCCTTTCAGGACAAGGGTAGAATCTAACAGAAAAAACATGGAGCACGGCAAACCGTCCTCCTCCAGGAGAAGCGTACTTTCCGGTTGAAAAGCATTTTGAAAGAAAAAATCAATATAGGAGTCTGGATCCCCAAAGCAAACCTGCCAGATTTGCTTTAAGCGCGGAATATCAGATTCTCGAGCTGTTCGAAGTCATCCCTATAATAGGCCAGATGTTTTTCCAGCAGGATCTCCGGATAATAGGAGAGCTTCGCCTTGCGCAATCCTTCATCCCCCGTATCCTCTTCACGGTTGATATAGCGGTATTGAGTGAGTTCGTTGATGGCAAACTGCTGATTGATCATCGGATAGGCGCCACGCACGGAAGCAAATGCCTTTTCAATATGCGTACAAAAACAGCTATCGTTAATCGGTTCCCCGATCGTATAGGCCACCACGCCCTCCTCTGTGCGAAGCAGGCCGCCGATAAAGCCAAGCTCCCAAAAATGATTCAACGCATGGTTGACCGCCCGCATCTCCGTCGCAATCTCCTCGGGTTTACGCTCACTGTTGAGCTTCTCCCACTCCTCGTTCATCCGGCGGCATTCCTCCAGATTGTCCGGCGTGATCCGCTCATACTGCCAGTTAAAATTCTTCTTAAAATAGGAGATGTGATTCCGTTTGCCGTGATACTTTTTTCCGCTGAGCCCGGCGAGGGACTCGGCGGAATAAATATAGTCGAAATCGTCACGGGAGGCCTCATAGGTAAACTTTCCGGGGAACACCTCATCCAGATAACGGATCCCCTCCGGTGTTACACCGTGCATGATAAACGGGATCCCTCGTCTTTTGGCATCCGCCATAATGGCCTCAATTGCCGCTTTCCGGTCGCCGATACCGGCCGGCATGCAGTAGGTTGCCCTGCGCTCCTCGTTACTGATTGCAAGTGCAAAATCCTGAAAACGGGCAACTTTTGTCCCAAATACGCCGCACCACAGGAACATATTTCCAAACGTGTATTCGCATCCCATATATCCTGATGCGCGCAGCAGCGGGGTAGCCCACTCCTTATCCTCCATGACAGGCTTATGAAATTCCAGCATAGAAATTATAACTCCTTTAATACTGCCTCAAAAATCTGATTGCCAATCTCCTCAATGGAGCGCGGTGCTCCATCCCTGGCGCAGGGGATGGTACACCATCCCCACAACTGTGCGGCATAGGCCGCTGTGCGGCGGCACTGGTTCAGGTAGGCGATATCACACTCGTGAACATCCTTTTTGACCTCATCTCCGTGATAGCGTTGGCTCATCAAACGCTGGGAAATTTCTACCGGCATGTCCAGATAGAGGACGAGATCCGGGCGTGGGATGCCGTTCTTTACATACTCCAGATCCTCAATCCATTTTAAAAAATCCGCCCATTCCGATTCCGGCAATTTTCCCATCTGATGGATCGCATTGGAAGTCGCATACCGGTCCGCAAGGATCAGCTTTCCGCCCTCATAGTCCGTTCCCCAGTGACGCTTATAGCTGGCATAGCGATCCACCGCATAAAAGAGTGATGCCGCATATGCATTCACGTCGGCCGCTTTACCGCCGAATGCACCGTCCAGATACATCCGCACAAGCGTGCTGGAAGGGTCCTCATAGTCGGGCAGCTTAATCTGACGGTACAGGTACCCGCCCTCTTTTAGACGGCTTTTGAGCTGCTCCATCTGCGTGGATTTTCCGCTTCCGTCCAAGCCCTCCAGTACGATCAGTTTGCCATGCATCCAAACAACACATCCTCCCAGTCTATTACTAATATTATACCATTTATTGCTTTTTAATCAAGACGATTCTGAGAGGGCAACTTCAGATTGATATTACGGCGCAAGTATGATAAAATATTTTGAAAGATTTTTTAGGGGGAACGCCGAATGAATAAACCAGTCTCCACCGTTAAAGTTGTGGGCTATACCAATTGCGGCGAGGCGATCTGTGCTGCCAGCGGGCGCATCTCAACCCTGAGCGGCGACACCATGGAGATTTTGGAAAAATCCAGGGAGCCGCAAAAGAATGCAGCATTGATTGAAAAAGTTACCGCATCCGGACACACCTCCACTATCGAACATATCAATTTTAATCTGGCCTTTACCAATGTCTCTGTGTTGGTAGAGCAGTTTATGATCGAGTTCCGCCTTGCGTCGTTTACTGTCAAATCACGTCGTTATGTGGACTTTTCCGACGCAGGATTTTACATCCCCGATTTTTCGGACAATGATGAACGCGATGCCTTTACTGCCGCCATGGCTGCACGCTTCGCAGATTATTCGGCGTTAATTGAGCACGGCATCCTCAAGGAGGACGCGCGGTTTGTGCTGCCCTATTGCTTTTACAGCAATTTCTTTTGCACGCTCAACGGCCGGGAATTGTATCACGTCCTCGATGCAATGTTGTTTGGACGCGGCGCCGGTTACCCCGAGATCAAAAGGCTCGGCGAACAGATTCTGGAAGAGGTAAAGGCAATAGCGCCGGGCGTATTCTCACGTTTTATGGAACACGCACGCACCATTGAGGACAGCGTATTGCCCGGTTTCATCATCCCGGAATGCGTCCCCACAACACCGGAAAACGAGCAAAAGACGGAACTGCTCGCCTATACCCCACAGCCGGAGCGAGTCGTGGCTCAAACAGCACTGATTGAGGGCACCCGCTGCCCAACTGCGCAAATCGACGCCATATTGGAAGACAAAGCGGCTGTCGCCGGTATTCTGGACCATGTAATGCGGTCTGAGCGCCCCCGTGCGCTGGAAAATGTGACGTTTACGTTCCGGTTCAACGGGCTGTCCCTCGCCGGAATCACCCATTTGGTCCGCCATCGGATGCAGTCCGTCATGATCCCACCCCTGAGCAGCGGATCGCCGGATCGATATATCATCCCCGACAGCATTAGGGCAAACCCTGTTGCGTTGGAAATTTATCAAAAGGCCTTCCAGGAGGCCGCCGTCTATCACCGCAGCGCACCGGAAAGCATCAAGGCATATGCCCTGTTGAGTGGAAACACCTTAGACCCCGTCGTGACGATGAACGCGCGTGAATTACTCCTGTTCCTGCGGCTGCGCACCTGCAACCGCGCCCAGTGGGAAATCCGCGCCTATGCGGTTGAGATGCTTCTGACCCTGCGCAACCTTGCGCCGGCACTCTTTGCCCACTTCGGCCCCAGCTGCTGTGTGATGGACCATTGCCCGGAGGGGCGCCTCTCCTGCGGAAAGATGCAGGAGGTCCGGGAGCAATTCAAGGCCCGATAGTATCCTCCGTGCTATTTTTCAATCGTGAATAAGGGTGGATATCCATGAAAATCCGACATCTGTCTGCTGATGATAATCTATATACTGTCAGCCGCATCTATGAAGAGAGCTGGAAATGCGCCTATCGAGACATTCTTTCCGCAGAATATTTGAAAAATCTTCCCGCCGGTCACTGGGTTCCCTATCTGAAAAATGCAGGAAGGGAGTCTTTGGTTTTAGTGGAGGATCAACAGATCATCGGTACTTCCAGTTACTGTGCGTCGCGCTCTACGGATTTTAAAGATTGGGGAGAAATTGTCTCAATTTACTTACTACCCGAATATACCAGGAAGGGGTATGGCCAGTCCCTGCTCCGCGCCACAATGGATGAATTGCAACATTTGGGATTTCACGATATATTCCTGTGGGTCCTTGAGGAAAATCTCGGCGCCAGACAATTTTATGAAAAAATGGGATTTCAACCGGGCGGCCGCTATCTGAACGACAATATTGGTGGAAAAGCGCTGCGCGAGATACAATACTGCCATCATATTTAATTTTAATGCGCCTCTCTTTCCATAGTAAACAATCAAAACCACGCCCAAAGGACGAGGTATGAATGATAAGCCCTAAAAGGGCATAATACCAGCAGCGCCTAAAGGCGCAC
>USLQ01000092.1 GCA_900555545.1 uncultured Oscillospiraceae bacterium
GGATGGACAGAGGAGGAACAGGAGTTGTTTGACGGCGGCGTCTACTGCAACGGCGGCTGTGAGGTGATCGAAGAGCGGATGCGCTACTATTTTATTCCCCAGCAAATCGTGGAGGCGTGTATTTCCCGGGTAAATATCTGCCAAACGGTGAACATCGCGTTGCAGATGGCGAAGGAACGTCATGCGTTTAATCATCCGCTGGCAGACTTTGCCTATCCGCGTTGGGGGATCACCAGGGAGGAGGCGGTGCCGATCACAAAGGATTGTACCATGCAAACAGTCAAAATTTTAGTCTACCACGAGAATATCGTCGATACTGTCACCCCGTTATCACCTGCACTTGTCGAAGGGGTGCGCAACTGTTGCGGCCGGCAGGCGCAGTTCTATCTGACGGACGGCGGCAAAGTGATCCAGATCACCAGCAACCTGGCGAACAAATATCAGAGCATCGAGCGCATCCGGATCCAGCTGGGGCTTGAAAAAACGGAGGTAGCCGTATTTGGGGATGATTTGAACGATCTGGAAATGTTGTCGGGCTATCCGAACAGCGTAGCCATGGGGAATGGCTGCGAGCAGATCAAGCAGTCAGCCAGATGGGTAACAAGAGATAACGATGAGGATGGCGTCGCCTATGCGATCGAGCATCTGCTCAAGCTGATTTGACGGTCTGTTTGATTTGCATTTCAGCAATATGAAAAAAGAGGGCGCGGGAGAGAACCGCGCCCATGATGAAAGGATTGCTATTCATTTTCTCCCATTAATTCTTTCCAGTGTATCTTGCAGTACTCCTTACCGTCAATCGGCGGGTAATCAGGATCGTCTACCTTGGCGGCGTTGTAGCAGTCGTACGCACCGCTGTATGCACAG
The DNA here is from genome assembly GCA_900555545.1 of uncultured Oscillospiraceae bacterium. Classification (GTDB taxonomy): domain Bacteria; phylum Bacillota; class Clostridia; order Oscillospirales; family Acutalibacteraceae; genus Onthovicinus. The sequence continues at coordinate 868 of USLQ01000092.1, forward strand.
CGGACAGTATCTGCACCGCCCTCACTGAGTACTGGGATAAATGAGTACAGGAAAGCAGCCAGCACCACAACGGTTATAACCGCAGCGCCCGCCTTTCCCTTGCACCATTTCAGACATTTTAACTGGGCCAAATCTGCATTGCTGAGCTTGTCAGACTTTGAGATCAGGTGCATAATGCCTTTCATCATATAGTAACCCGCGATACCTGCCACGATGCCGACAATCATACCGGCGAGAACGTCTGTCGGATAGTGAACCATCAGATAAATACGGCTGCCCATGGTGCACAGCGCCAGCGCAGGGAATACCCACGCAATTTTCTTTTTGCCCTCTGACCAGAAGACCAGGAAGACGGCGATTGCCATCTCAAATGCGCCTGTCGTATGGCCGCTCGGGAAGGAGTAGTCCGATTCGCTCAGTGACCCCGCCCCAAGGTATGCCTGCCAGTAAAATTCAACGTCCTGTAGAGTGTTATAGGGCCGGATTCGCAAAACAGCGGGCTTGATTATCACGTTGGTCAGGATCGTTCCGACCAGGATGGCAAATACGAGTGCGAGGCCAAATTTTCTTGTCCGCTTGAAAAACAGCATCCCAATGCCCAGAATTACCATCGGGATAATAAAGGCCTGGTCGCCAAAGGATGTGAATAGCTTGGCGACAACGGTTAAAAATGAGTTTTGAATCGAGGCGAAAAACTGAAAGATGGCGATGTCAAATTGATAAAAAATACGGTCGATCGAATCACCCACTGTGAGCAGCATAAGATCCATAAACTGTGCCCTCCCCATAAAAATTATACGCTGAATACAGGTTGATTTTACCATATTGCCGAGGCGATTTCAAGCTTTGTTTGAGTGAAAGCTCCCGCAGATACTTTAATTTATATGTGTACCATGGTATAATCAAAAATAAGTCAGAGGAGGGGATCCTTGTGAATGAAAAATGGCTGGAGTGGGCCGTTGAATTACAAAGTCTGGCGCAGGCCGGGCTGACCTACGGCCGGGATGTCTATGACCGTGAGCGGTACGAACGGATTCGGGAAATTTCCGCGGAGATGGTAGCACATCAAACCGAGATCCCAGTAGAAAAGGTCAAAAATCTCTTTTGTAATGAGACGGGCTACCAGACACCCAAGCTTGACACCCGTGCTGCAATCTTTGATGAAGATAGAATTCTTCTGGTGCGGGAAAACAATGGTAAATGGTCGCTCCCAGGCGGCTGGGTCGATGTGAATGTCTCCGTGAAGGAGAACACGATCAAAGAGGTCAAGGAGGAGTCCGGATTGAATGTGACAGCCGATCGGATCATCGCTGTGCAGGATCGTGCCAAGCACAACCATCCGCCATATGCGTACGGTGTATGTAAAATATTTGTGCTCTGCACCGTAACGGGAGGGTGCTTTGAGCAAAACAGTGAGACGACGGAATACCGGTACTTTGACATGGAAAACCTGCCGCCGCTTTCTGAGGAGAAAAATACGGCGGAGCAAATCGCCATGTGTTTTTCCGCCTATCACAACGAACAATGGATCACGGTGTTCGATTGATATAGATTGGGGTCACAGATGGGTTCGTTGTCAGAACTCTGATGGCGTAATCCTAAAGTATATACTAAGATTGCCGCCAGCGATACGATATCAGCTGGCGGCGTGTATTTTGTATCGGGTGCTCCACACGTTTTGCTTCACGTGGTGGGTCAGAGTGGGGAGTTATGAATTCGGCTTATGGTGTCTCATGCTCGCTTTTCGGGATACTTTTATTGAAAAGCAGCGGGGGTGACAGCAGTATGGGGGAACTGGCTGTCTGCAGGCGATGGTTCGGACATACTAAAATACATTTTAGCCGCTTTAGTTGTGCCAAAGTCGCGGTTTGATCCGGAGTTTTGTACTTTATTAAAGGCCTCTCTGAACATGGCGTTATGCGCCTCTTCCCTGTTCAGCAGGAAATCAATTGTCTCCTTTACCTTTTTGTCGTCAATCTGCCTATATAAATATTCGTAGACAACTTTCGCACGCTGTTCTGAAGCAATATTGGAGAGTAGGTCAGCACACAGATCGCCTGTCACAGTCACGTAATCTCCCGTCCATGAATAGCCGGAGGCGTTAATTAGGCCCGGATTCAGCCCTAAAAGCACGTGGGATTCAATTTCCCCCGCGGGCACCTTTGTGGCCGCTACGTCGTGCCCGTTTAGCAGATTGATAGTTTGTGCGACCATCTCCATATGACCTAACTCTTCTGCGGCGATATCCAAAAACAAATCTTTTATTTCTGGATCCTGAATACGAAAGCTCTGTGACATATACTGCATTGCCGCCTTTAACTCACCGTTGGTGCCTCCGAGCTGTTCCTGCAAAAGGGCGGCGTATTGTGGATTGGGTTGTTCAACAGCCACGGGGTGGAATAACATTTTTTCATGTTTAAACATAAGAAAAACCTCTCTTTCTAAAAATCAGTATCTCCGTTTTTACCAATAAAATTCAATGTGATTCGAGGAACTTGAACGGGCGGTTTACACTTCACAGGTTCAATCGCGTGAAGTGTTGGGAGATGCTGCAGAGCGAGCTGTTGTGAGGGCGTTTACAACCGAACGGGTGAGCCTCGCATGACTTTTTGCGAAAGAGGAGGAGAAAAAAGCAGGCAGATGGCTTCTCTTTTTGTCGTAGGCAAAAAAATAAGCCGGAGCAAAGCGGACTTTGCTCCGACATGGTACGGGTAGTGGGAGTTGAACCCACAAGCCTTGCGGCACTGGAACCTAAATCCAGCGCGTCTGCCAATTCCGCCATACCCGCATGTAACGCATTTAATTATATCAGGCTGGTAGGGGAAAATCAAGTGTTTCCTTTGATCAAAGAAGAGGATAGTTTGACCATTTGTGACTTAATTGTAAACTTTGGAAAATGGTATTGATTTTTATTGGTAAAGTGATTAAAATAGTGTTAGCACTCGGGGGTTGTGAGTGCTAAAATGAGCATATAGCCCGTTCGAAACACAATTTCCCCGATACTAAATTGGAGATTAAATGATTAACTGGGAGGAATTTGTTATGACGATTAAACCACTTGCAGACCGCGTTGTAGTAAAGCTTGTTGAAGCGGAAGAGACAACAAAGGGCGGTATTATCCTGGCGGCCAGCGCACAGGAGAAGCCCCAGGTAGCGGAGGTTGTCGCAGTCGGCCCCGGCGGTACCGTGGACGGTCAGAAGGTCGAGATGTATGTCAAGGTGGGCGATAAGGTCATCACCAGCAAATATTCCGGCACCGAGGTCAAGCTGGATGACGAGAAATATACGATCGTGAAGCAGGACGACATCCTCGCCATTGTTGAATAAGCGGATCAGATTATATTGGAGGTAATGCATTATGGCAAAGCAGATCATCTATGGTGAAGAGGCCCGCAAGGCCCTTCAGGCAGGCATTGATAAATTGAGCGACACCGTCAAGATCACCCTGGGCCCCAAGGGCAGGAACGTGGTACTTGATAAAAAATATGGCGCCCCGCTCATCACCAACGACGGCGTGACCATCGCCAAGGAGATTGAGCTTGAGGAGCCGTTTGAGAACATGGGCGCCCAGCTCGTCAAAGAAGTCGCCACCAAGACGAACGATATCGCGGGCGACGGCACCACCACAGCCACCCTGCTTGCTCAGGCTCTGGTGCGCGAGGGTATGCGCAATGTTGCCGCTGGTGCGAACCCGATGGTTGTCCGCAAGGGCATCCAGCTGGCAGTGGATACAGCTGTCGAGGCTGTGCGCAAGAATTCCAAGCAGGTGGACGGCACAGACGATATCGCTCGTGTTGCGACGATCTCCGCTGCCGACGAGTATGTCGGCAAGCTGATTGCCGACGCGATGGAAAAGGTCACGGCGGACGGCGTCATCACCGTTGAGGAGTCTAAGACAGCTGAGACCGGCTCCGATGTGGTCGAGGGCATGCAGTTTGACCGCGGCTATATCTCCCCCTACATGGCGACCGATACCGATAAGATGGAGGCTGTCATCGACGATCCGCTGATCCTCATCACGGATAAGAAGATTTCCAATATTCAGGAGATCCTGCCGCTGATCGAGCCGATCGCCCAGTCCGGCAAGAAGCTCGTCATCATCGCGGAGGATGTCGAGGGCGAGGCACTCGCCACCCTGCTCGTTAATAAGCTGCGCGGCACATTCACCTGCGTGGCCGTCAAGGCCCCCGGCTTCGGCGACAGGCGCAAGGAGATGCTCCAGGATATCGCCATCCTGACCGGCGGCCAGGTCATCACCTCCGACCTCGGCTTGGAGCTCAAGGACACCACCCTTGACCAGCTCGGCCGTGCGCGCCAGGTCAAGATCAACAAGGAGAACACCATCATCGTAGACGGTGTGGGCGATGCCGATGCCATCAAGGCGCGTATCAACCAGATTAAGGCGCAGATCGAGGAGACCACCTCCGAGTTCGACCGCGAGAAGCTCCAGGAGCGTCTTGCCAAGCTGTC